>CAXMTQ010000198.1:0-4502 GCA_964196205.1 uncultured Desulfobacula sp. | reverse complement strand
ACTTTTGATTGGGAAGTTTTACCTTTTTAATATGAAAGACAGCCAGGTAAAAACAGTAACTTCAAAAAGTTCCCAGCAGACTGTTAATCTGGGAACAAATCTTGGGAACAAGGTTGATCAAGGTATTTGCATTGCACTTAAAGGAGAACTTGGTGCAGGCAAAACAACTTTTGTACAAGGCTTTGCAAAGGGGCTGAAAGTATCTGAAAAATATTATATCACAAGCCCTACATTTAATATTATAAATATATACCCTGCTGAATCCTTTACTCTTTGCCATATAGATCTTTACAGGGTGGCTTCAGTTGAAGAACTTGAATATACCGGTTTTGATGACCTCATTGGCAAAAATCATATTCTCATTATTGAATGGCCGGAACTTCTTGAACAAATTGATTTTAAATTTGATATTGAAATCAATTTTGAATTTGATGATTGTTATAACAGGATATTATCACTCTCTGCCTCTGGACAGCAGGGGTCAAATCTGATAAAAAATATTTTATAAATAGTGTCTGAACGAAAACCTGATAAATGGTTCAAGTACAAGACGATAACTGGGCAAATTAGCGGTTTTCCGGTCGAGCACCAAATAGAGCGGTATTCAATTTAATATAGCGGAGTTTATATATGGCTTTACGAGTACAGAAATATGGCGGGACCTCAGTTGCAGACATTGGACACATCAACAATGTTGCAGACAGAGTTCAAAAAGCATTTGATCAGGGAGACAAAATTGTTGTTGTGCTGTCTGCCATGTCAGGTGTAACCGACCATCTTATTTCCCTTGCAGAACAAGCATCTGATTCCCCTGATAAAAGAGAGCTGGATCTCCTGCTTGCCACAGGGGAACAGACAACAGCAGCTTTGCTCTCCATGGTCCTTAAATCAAGAGGATACAAGGCAAAATCATTTCTTGGTTTCCAGGCAGGAATTCTGACTGATAAAATATCCGGTAAGGCAAGAATACGTGATATTAACTGTAAAAATCTGCAACAGGCTGTTGATAATGGAAGCATTGCAGTTGTTGCAGGTTTCCAGGGTGCAGATGAAGATGGATCTATAACCACGCTTGGCAGGGGCGGTTCTGACACATCAGCTGTAGCTATTGCATCATCTTTAAAAGCAGATGTCTGTGAGATTTTTACAGATGTGGATGGTGTATACACCACAGATCCAAGAATCTGCAGCAACGCAAGGAAAATTGATAGAATATCATATGAAGAAATGCTTGAAATGGCCATATTGGGTGCCAAAGTGCTTCAGATACGTTCGGTTGAATTTGCAAAAAAATACAATGTGCCTGTCCATGTAAGGTCATCATTCAATGAGGAGGCGCGCACAATGGTTGTCCACGAGACTGAATATATGGAGAGTGTCATTGTATCAGGTATTACCTGTGATATGAACGAAGCAAGAATAACTTTGAAACGTGTTCCTGATCAGCCGGGGGTTTCAGCAAAGATTTTTACTTCACTTGCCAGGGCGGAAATAGGCGTGGATATGATTATCCAGAATACACGCTCCGACAATGCAACTGATCTGACTTTTACAGTTACACAAGATGATTTTGAACGTGCAAGGGAGATTTCACAAAAGGTTGCTAAAGCAATGGGTGCAGGTGAGGTTCTTACAGCAAGAGAAATTGCCAAGGTATCAGTTATCGGACTTGGAATGAAATCCCATTCTGGAGTTGCTGCCACCATGTTTCAGGCACTTGCAGATGAAAATATAAATATCAGGCTTATCAGCACTTCAGAGATTAGAATATCATGTGTCATACTGGCAAAATACGCTGAACTTGCAGTGAGAACACTGCACTCAGCATTTAATCTTGACCAGAAAAAATAAGTTATTTATAAAGATACTTCAATCTTTTTAATAATTTTTTGGGCAGCCTGATTCAAAAGCCATTTTTGCCCTCTCCATGACAAGAAGATGAGGATCTTTAACAAATTTATCCTTAAATCCAGCAAATTTCAAGCATATCACATGTAAAACACCTGAAATTATGAAATTAATTACATAATATTATGTAATTTATTTCACGATATTATGTAATTAATTTCACAATCAGAATTTTCGTATCTCAGATTAACATCTCCAAAGCCTTCAAGACACAGTCATTTCAAACTATTAACACATTCAGGCACGTCATTTGCTTTAATCTATTTACAAAACAGTACTTTTGAATAATTAACTTTTCAAGATTTTCCCTGCTGCAATCATCAGGGGAAAGAAGAACAGGAACCATGAAAAAAACAGCACTTATTATACTGGCATTATTTTTAACAAGTTCAAATGCCACTGCAATTCCGATAATACTTCACAGCTATAACCATACATTTAAGGCAGCTTCCTATCAATCCTGGGGACAAAAGAGACATACCATGGATGAAATCCAATACTATAATTTAAAAGACGATATTAAAAAAAATATAAAGGCCAAAACTGCAGAGCTGAGATATCTGAACAAAATTCCCATGGATGACCTTTTTTATATGGAAAATATGCGAAAACGCCTGAATATACCATTCAGAATCTATTACCGGCTGATTTATCAGGAGAGCCGTTTTAAACACCATAACAGCAAATCGGAAAAAAATGCCATTGGATATTTTCAGGTAACATCCAATACTTTCAAATGGTTTACTGAAAAAAAACTCAAAAAAAACAATCTGAATATTTTTAATCCCAAACACAATATTTATGTGGGAGCAAGCTATTTAAAGTATCTATCCTCCAAATGTATTGTAAAAGACACGATTAAATGGAGATATACTCTCTCGTCATATAATGCCGGTTTTTCCAACAGATATAAATCCTTAAGGGAATTTCCTGAAACCATCGAATATGTTCAATTTATTTACAATAGAGAACTTTGAACCCGTTTGGATTTTTTCATGTATCTGATGTCTTGCTTAATGTCATCATATTAAAGATGCTTCAATCTCTTTAATTACTTTTTGGGCAGCCTTTGCAGGATCTTCGGCATCTCTTATGGGCCGTCCTATTACAAGAAGGTCACTTCCAAGAGTGATGGCCTGGCCCGGAGTGGTGATTCTTTTTTGATCATCATTTTCAAGAAGCGTCCAGGAAGGCCTGATCCCCGGGGTTACAGCCAGAAAAGATTTTCCAAATCCTTTTTTTATTTTCTCAACTTCCTTTCCAGAACAGACCACTCCTGAGCATCCTGATTCAAAAGCCATTTTTGCCCTCTCCATGACAAGAAGATGAGGCTCTTTAACAAATTTATTCTTAAATCCAGCAGATTTCAGAGTATCTGAATCATTATCTGTTAAAAGAGTAACACCCAGAATCCTGGTTTTCCCCTGCCCTGCCTTGACTGCTTTTTCAAGCATGGCCATGGATGATGAACAGTGGAGAGTTATAAAATCAACTCCCAGATTTACAACCCGTTCCATGGCTCTTTGAACAGTGGTGGAGATATCATGAAGCTTTAGATCAAGAAAGACCTTTGCCCTGCTTAAATTTCTAACCATCTCAACCACAGAGGGTCCCTGGTCAATAAACAATTCAAGCCCGATTTTAAAAGTGCCCACCTCTCCATCAAGTAGCTTGACATATTCTCTTGCATCTTTAACAGAAGCAAAATCCAATGGGAAAACAATATAATCCTTACCCTGTTTCTGCATATTTTCTTATCCTTTTACATTTTATTTTACTAACTATTTCCCTCAACAGGTTATACAGGATTGCTAATTCGCCCAAATTCAAGGCAGGGGGAAATTTTAACCACAGACATACAAATAGTATCTCGAGGATTAAAATTTTTACCCAGCGCCGACGTTGGACGAATTAGCATCCTGTTGGCCAAATAAAGCTTTAATATCCTCAAGAATCATATATAAACAAGGCACCATAACAAGGGTAATAAAAGTTGCAAACAAGATGCCAAATCCAAGGGAGATTGCCATGGGAATCAAAAATCTTGCCTGTCTTGACGTCTCGGTAATAATAGGGGCAAGTCCTCCACAGGTGGTCAATGTGGTCAGCAAAATAGGTCTGAACCTCTGGATGCCTGCCGAATGGACTGCATAAAGCGCAGATATACCTTTACGACACCGGCGGTTGGCAAAATCAATTAACACCAGGGAATCATTAACCACAACTCCTGACATTGCCACAAGTCCGAAAAGACTCATGACTGAGAGAGAATACCCCATTATAATATGGCCTATGATGGCACCTATTACACCAAAAGGAATACAAAACATTATAATAAACGGCTGCAGATAACTTTTAAAGGGGACAGCCAAAAGAGCAAAAATACAGAGCAAGGCCATTCCCAGACCTTTTAAAAGAGCAGTTGTACTCTCTCTGATCTCTTCATTATGCCCTTTAAAACTATAGGAAAGCCCGGGATTTTTATTTAAAAGATCAGGAAGAACCTTCTGTTTCATATCCTTTAATATATTTTCTGCCCTGGAAGCCGGTCTCACATTGGCTGTCACCAGGATTTCACGTCTTCCATCTGTTCT
>CAXMTQ010000197.1:0-4512 GCA_964196205.1 uncultured Desulfobacula sp. | reverse complement strand
GTTTATGTGGTACCGGCTTTTGTCGGGCTTGGAACACCCCATTGGAATTCAGATGTAAGGGGTTGTGTTTTTGGCCTGACCCGGGGCACCACAAAGGAGCATTTCATAAGGGCTACTCTGGAATCCCTTGCCTATCAAAGCAAAGATGTGTTGTCTGCCATGGAACTTGACTCAAAGATTGATATTCATAAACTCAGGGTAGACGGAGGAGCTGTTTCCAATAATATGCTGCTTCAGTTTCAAAGTGATATCCTGGGTATTGATGTGGAAAGACCCAAATGCATTGAGACAACAGCTCTGGGCGCAGCTTTTCTTGCCGGAATTGCCACGGGTTTCTGGAGAAACAAAGAAGAAGCAGCTTCAAGCTGGGCAAGTGATAAAATATTCAGTCCGAAAATGGATAACAATCTTGCATACAATTATTATCAGGGATGGCAAAGAGCTGTTACAGCATCCATGGGATTTGTAAACCAGAATAATTTGCAAAGGCCTTGATCCATAAGGCAATATAAATATTTATTTTAGATGGAGATATAAAAAATATGACCTTGACTTTAATACCTGTTGACAGACAGGCACGGATTCAAAAACTAATTAAAGAAAAAGGAATTGTAAAGGTTACAGAATTAAGCAAAATATTTGGTGTGACAGAGCTGACTATCCGGCGGGATTTTGATGTACTAGAAAAGAAAAGAGTCCTGGAACGAACCCATGGAGGAGCTGTTCTGCGCCGTCGTGTAAAAGAAGAATCCCTTTATGCTGAAAAAAATCTAAAATATAATAGTCAAAAAGAGAAAATAGGTATTGCCGCATGTAAAATAGTAGAACCCGGAGACACACTTCTTATAAATACCGGTTCCACAAATACACAGGTTTTAAGGTATTTATCAGGAAGAAATCTTTGTGTCATAACCAGTAATGCAAATGCACTTGTGGAAATTGAAAATCCTGAAATTAAAGTGATTTTAACAGGCGGACAATTTCGAAGAGAGTCAAACTCTTTAATTGGTGACCTGGCCCAGGCAATGCTTAAAAATGTCTGTGGAAGTAAAACTATTATTGGTGTTGACGGTGTCAGCCTGAAATTTGGTTTGACAACTCCTGTACAGGAAGAAGCTGCAGTGGCCCGTTTAATGATTGATCAGACTTTGGGACCTGTAATTGTGGTTGCAGACAGCAGTAAAATGGGCGTAGTATCAAACTTTGTTACAGCACCCATAGATAAAGTCAATATCCTTATTACAGATGATAAAATTAAACCAGGGTTTAAAAAAGAGCTTGAGGAGAGAGGAATAGAGGTTATTATTGCCTGAAAATTTTAAGTCATTTTTTAAGCAGACGCTAAAATTAGTAAATCACCTGGGTGGTTTTTGCATCAAACAGATGCATTTCATTGAGGTTCATGTGAAGTTTTATCTTTTCATTTGGTTTGAAAATTTTTTTCCCTTCGCTTTTTGACATAATTTTAACTCCATTAATATCCATATGAAGATGGGTCTCATTTCCAAGAGGTTCTACAACCATAATCATACCCTCAAATATCCACTCTTCAGGGAAAGAAGTATCCACAGCACCAGGTGCAATCTCTTCTGCTCTAAGCCCTAAAACAACCTTTTGATTATCAGTCAGTTTAGTTCCATTTTTCTCAGGAACAGGGAGCTCAAGTCCACTTTCAAATTGAATAAAAGTGTTTTTATCCTGCTTACTTACTTTGCATTCAACAAGATTCATGGGAGGTGTACCAATAAATCCTGCTACAAATGTATTTACTGGTTTTGAAAAAAGTTCCAGGGGCGTTCCCACCTGTTCAATATATCCATCCCTGAGCACAACAATCCTGTCAGCAAGGGTCATGGCTTCTACCTGATCATGGGTAACATAAATTATAGTTGAATCCACTCTCTGGTGTAGCATTTTAATTTCTGCTCTCATTTGGATACGAAGCTTTGCATCAAGGTTTGACAATGGTTCATCAAAAAGAAAGATAGAGGGTTTTCTGACCATGGCTCGTCCCATGGCAACCCGTTGACGCTGACCACCTGATAATTCATGGGGTCTTCTTTTCAGAAAATCTTCAAGCCCGAGAATAAGTGCGACTTCGTCAACTCTTTGCTTGATCTGCTCTTTTGGGGTTTTGCTAATTTTTAACCCGAATGCCATATTATCAAACACATTCATATGGGGATAGAGGGCATAGTTTTGAAAAACCATGGCAAGACCCCGATCCTTTGGTGCAATGTCATTTACAATTTTATCATTAATTGCAATTGTTCCATGGGTGATTTCCTCTAATCCTGCCACCATTCTAAGCAGAGTTGATTTGCCGCACCCGGAAGGACCCACAAGAACAAGAAATTCCTTGTTTTTAATATCAAGGTTGATTTTATGAATTACTTCTATTTTACCATATTTTTTGATAACATTTTTTAATTTTAGTTCAGCCATTTATTACCCTGAGTTATATTTTTTTATTTTTCCCCATTTTTAATGATCATAAAACAACAAAAACTATTATTATGCAAACTTTTTTTAAAATCAATTTAATCTTGACACTTGCAGGATATCTTAATTAAGCTGTTTTTAATAAAAAAATATTTTGCTGATTAACCGCTTAAATAAGGATGAAAAAAAATAGAGATATGACCATAATAATTGCACATAGAGGTGCCAGCAGCATTGCTCCTGAAAACACAATTGCAGCAGCAAAAAAAGCGTGGGAAATTGGTGCTGATGTATGGGAGACAGATGTTGCTGTCACAAAAGATGAACACCTGATCCTTCACCACGATGATTCCTTAGAAAGAACAACTAATGTAAAAAAAGTTTTTCCAGCCAGGAGTTCTTTTATATTTACCCGTTATACTCTTGAACAGATAAAAAAATTAGATACAGGTTCCCAATATATTGATACGGATCCTTTTGGAGAAATTAAAAAAGGCTCATTAAGTCAGGAATATCTCACTTCTCTCAAGGGAGAAAAAGTACCCACTCTTGAAGAAGCTCTTTTGTTTACAAAGGGAAAAAACTGGAAAATTAATATAGAGCTGAAAAAACTTCCAGACGATTTTAAGGATTTTCCACTGCCTGAAAAAGTAGTGTCATTGATAAGAAAAATTCAAATTGACACGGCCTGTATCATTTTTTCATCATTTAATCATGAGTGGCTTAGAATTGTTCATGATATGGAGCCAGAAATTGAAATTCAGGCTTTGATTGGTTTTTCTTTTACCGATCCTCTTGACTGGGGAGATTATTCATTTAAAACATATAATGCAAGGGACACCCTGATTGATAGAGAACAGATTAAAACTGCCAAAGAAAAAGGGAAACAAATTAATCTTTTTCCTGTAAACAAGATAGAAGATATGAAAAGATTTATGGCTCTGGGTGTTGACGGAATAATAACTAGTTATCCCCAACGTTTGAAAGTTTTGCTTAAGGGGAATTAGATGGGTTTAAACAAAAATAAAATAATGATTTTCAACTGCTATCCAGAAAAAAGCAGAAAAAATTTTGATCAGGTGACTGAATATACCCAAAAACTGAAAAAACTCCATAAAGAACCTGAGTCATCAACATTTGGAAAAGAACTGGATATAGGAGTTGGGGTGTTAGACCCGAAAATCAGGGAGCAGGAGCTTCGAAACTGGCTTGAATTTATTTAATACCTCTCTTTTCCCTATTTTTAGGTAAAAAGGGATGCTCAATAACATGTTTTAAAACAAATTTAACCTTGACTCTTGGGCAATATCTTAATAAAGCAAAGTAAACATAATAAACACTTAAAACTCTATTTTTTTAGCATGACCAGGCAATATGTTTTTTTATAATTTAATTAAGGGGGAGATGAGATGAAATTAGCAAAATTATTTGTATTATTAATTATTACAGCGTGTTTTGTATTTCCGGCATCAGCGTTTGCAAAACCCATTACCATCAACTGGTGGCACGCCATGAGAAGTGCCAGGGGTGAAGTGGTTAAAAACATGATTAATGAATTTAATGCATCACAGTCAGAGTATCAAGTTGTTGGAACCAACAAGGGTAACTATGATGAAACAATGAATGCAGGAGTTGCAGCTTTCAGAGCTAAAAAGCAACCCCACCTTTTACAGGTTTTTGAAGTGGGCACCCAGACCATGATGCTTTCAGGGGCAATCTATCCAGTATATAAACTTATGAAAGATGCAGGATATAATATTGACTGGTCAAGATATCTCCAGGCCGTACTTTCCTATTATATGAATGCAGATGGCAATCTTATGTCAATGCCTTTTAACTCTTCAACACCTATTATGTATTATAATGTTGATCTGTTAAAAAAAGCAGGCATTGCGCCTTTATCAAAAACCCAACCCATTACCTGGGATGAATTAGGTGAAATCACTAAAAAAATAGTTGATGCAAAGGTTGCTCCGGCAGGTATGGTTACAGCATGGCAGTCCTGGACTCAGCTTGAAAATTACTCTGCTATTCACAATATTGCCTTTGCAAGTAAAGCCAATGGATATG
>CAXMTQ010000196.1:0-4540 GCA_964196205.1 uncultured Desulfobacula sp. | reverse complement strand
GTTTGATTCCCGCCTCTCCTGGAATAAAAAGGTAGCGGTAATTTCAGGGAATCAGATAAAGAACCAGATAAAAGAGATTAACCACATTTCTAAAACCAAACTCATCCATGAAATTGCACAACAAACCCACAGCGACTTTGCCCTGGACTGCATTGTTACTGAATTGTCCGGCTCCTTTAGTATTGATGCAAAAGTCTATGATATTGAAAACATGAAATATATGACATTTTTTGAAAACTCAAAAAAAATTGATGACCTGATTAAAAAAACAGACCATATTGCAGCCACAATCAATAAAAAAATCTTTGGCCGTGAAACAGTCAGCTGGAAAAGAATGGAGATGGAAAAACAGGAATATATCAACAATTTAAAACGTCAAAATCCGGAATATTTGATAAAAAACCGCCATTTGGAAAATTCAGAGGAATCTTATGGGTGGAAAATATGGAAACACCTTTTTTGAAATTATATAAGAATTTTGAGTGATGAGTTTTGAGGAAACAAATGCTTTGTACTCTTCCTCACCACTCATAACTCATAACTTACCGCTCATCTAATCAGGTTGTCTCAACAAAGAAAAAACCAGCTCCTTATCTTTAATCCCTTTTAAACTGACCGGGCCCAGATCATACACCGGCCATATTCCGTCCACCATTCTTTTTGTCTCTGAGCCGATAATGATATCTCCGGATTTGGCATGGTCTGATAAGCGTGCTGCAATATTGGTTACCGTTCCAGTGGCGGTAAAGGTCATTCGTGTATCAAGAAGGCCCTTAAACCGGGTCATTCCCACAAGAGCAGAACCTGAATTAATCCCTATATTAACCTCAACAGGATCAACACCTGGATCAAAGGATTCATTAACAGCTCTGTTACGGTCGATAATTTCAAAAGCAGCCTTTACAGCATTGATAGCATTGGTTTTTGCATCATGATCCTTGAATATGATCATAAGCCCGTCTCCTGCTGTCTCATTTATATCACCGTGGGATCTGTGGATGGGGTCAACAAAACTTGAAAATATCTTTTCAATAATGGCATTTACTTCTGCCTCCGGGTGGCTTGAACTCAAGCTTGTATATCCTTCCAGATCTAAAAACAGGATGGTCACATCCCTTCTGACTTTCTTTTTACTCAGCAGGTCAGGATTAGAATCAACCATCTGCCGCACCGATCCCGGTACAAAAGGGCTGAGATCTGAAAGTTTTTTACTGATATGAATCTTTTCCTGTGTGATTTCCCACTGGCGTTTGGAGTTTAATATAATATTGCCCAGCATATCTGCAAAATCACGAATCAAAAAAAAATCTCTGCGGGTATAGTTGGTCAAGGGCTGTATCACGACACTTATAACCCCGAGAACCTTATCATAAACAAAAACCGGCATGGCATATTCTGACCCGACAGCCACAAGGGAGTTGTCCATGCGAAGTATGGGTTCACTCTGGGAGACGATTACCGCTTTTTTCTGTAAAATGGCTTTTTGTACTGCCGGGCGGTCCCGCTTGCAGGATTGACAGTTCACAGGATTGTCATAGAGGGCACACTGCAGAGGGCTGGTGTATTTATCTGCATCAGGATCAAGCAGGAGAATACACACCTCCATGGAATTGGGAATGATACTGCGAAGTTCTTCTCTTACCGTTTCAATGATTTTGTTTGCTTCCATTAAATCAGCTATTTTGTGCATCAGATTTTTTTGAGCATGGAAACGCTCTTTATAGTATCTGTCCATTGCTATTTCCAAATAAGGTTTAAAAAATGGTTTCTATCCTGCATATAGGATATAGATGCTGTCTAAAACAGATTACAGTCATTGAGTAAAGTGTCCCCCAAATATAAAAGTCCCGGTGATGGACCATCCATACCGGGACTTAAAAATTCAGGTGATTTTTTTACTTTTTTTTCTACAACTAAATCAAATCAACTTAGAAGTTGATCTGCCATTTTGCACCAAAATAAGTTATTTCTTTCTGGCCGTCTTCATCGAAATCAATCAGACCAATTTCAGGAACAACAAATACACCAGGAGCCCAAGTTATTGTGCTGTTCAAGTAGACAGAAGATACATCATCACTATCATCCCAAGAGTCACGTTCTTGTTCAGCAGCACCGTAACCTAATTCAACAGTAAACATATCATTGAGTTTAGCACCTACTGCAATGAGAAAACCTACGGAATCATTATCATCAATCTCACCTTCAAAAAGACCTGCTGAACCGCCACTACCCCAGCCACCACCAGTAGTATCAAGAGCAATCAGGTTGTTTACATTTTGACCCATCCAAATATTACCGTTTACAAAGAAAGAACCAAAGTTTACACCACCAGCAATGGCACCAACAAAAGAGTCAACATCAATGTCGTTACCCAAACCTATTGTTGTTTCATAAGTGCTGTAACCACCAATAAGTTCTACATTCCAGGTATCCCCGGAAAATTTATAACCTAATTCAATAGCTGGAATCATTTTTTCATTGTTGCGACCACCAATATCATCGTTTTCATCCGGTTCCATAATAGCAACTTGGAAACCACCAAATTTTAACATAATCATTGCTTCACGGCCACTGTAAATACCACCATAGGGAAGCAAATCAGTATCACCACCATATACCTGATTAGAGCCAAATACATTCAAAGGTGCGTAAGTCTGACCAATAAGAAGTGATCCTGAACCAAAATTCCATTCTCCATAAAGAAGACGGATATTAGCGTTTCCACCACTTGCACCGTATTCAAAACGGCCGGACAGTTCATCACTTACTTTAACCTTTGCACCAATACGGGCATTGCTCTGGAGACCCTGGGCATAGTTATCAACATCTTGATCGCCAGAACCACCGTTTATCTCAGTGCTTTCCCAGAAAGTACTTACACGGGAGGAACCATAAAAGTTCCAGTCAGCTGCTGCTGCAGTCATTGCAAAACTTGCAACCAATACAAATGAAGCAGCCAAAACAATTAATTTTTTCATCTTTTTCTCCTTTTAAAATATTACACCTGAATTCACTGGATAAGGGCACTCCTTTTAAATGCCTATATCCATATTCTTCCACTATTTATGGGGTTTAAACCCTTTTGTCAATAGTTTTTTTATTTTTTTTATCTCCTACTCCAGTTTATAGGAGATAATATTGGAGGTCAGCCCTGATACATTGATGAGCAGTTTTGTCTTGCCCACCACAGAGACTATCAGTTCATCAATGGAGTCTCCATCAATATCTGCAATGGCAAAATCAGAGATCCAACCCTGGACAGACCTGGTTTTAAAGGCTGGAGCAAGGGAAATACCATTCCAGGAGAGAATTTCAAGGCTTCCCTTTGAAAACCTTTTATAAGTTCCCAGACTGCCTCCTCCAAGCTCCTCATTTCTCACAGCAAAAACTTCCAGCCTGCCGTCATCTCCTATATCATAAAATTGAATCCTGGGATTAAAGTATATACGTTCCTGAAGTGAGGCATCCGGGTCATTGCGCGGAAGAAGAGTGTAGTGGGCAGAGCCCCCGAATTTATTGTTTCCCTCCCACTCAATGCTGCCTGCATCATTTAATACATTAAGACGGCCGTGCTCATTGATCAATACAGACTCTTTTGCATCTTTTGAGGTTACAGGCCCCATTGCAAGGGAGAGGACTGAAGCGCTGTGGGGCATCACAAGTTTTCTATCTGTGTCATAGTGATTCCCTGAGGGCAGCATGGTATATATACCTCCTTTAAAAGGATTGACAGCTGATTTCTGAGCCAGAAGAACTTTACTGCTGTTTTTTCCATCCACAACCCTGAAATAGTATGATTCATCATCTGTCAGGGTTTTATAACTCTTTCCGTCATATTCCAGCACAAAAGAGTTGACCCCCTCCCTGTGAACATTCAGGCTGGTTACAAATATTTCAGGGAATCCATTATTATTAATATCTGCAATATCAAGGCCAATAATCCTGTTTATGGAGTCAAAATCAAGCTGTTTTTCAACTACAAGTTTATTGCCTTTAAGTTTATGGATTATAACGGAATAATCTGTTGCCGAAACCAACTGCTGAACACCATCTTTGTTCAAATCCCCCGCAGCAATGGCATTGATCTGTCCCTTAAACTTCAAATGGGTTTGAAAGCCTCTCTGCCCGGACTGCTGAAGGTTTACGAATCCACCGCCATACCCTCTTGTTCCCTGTCCTGCATCCTGAAGAGCACCTGGTGCCTGCGGCCCCTGAGGTTGAGGCCTGGCATACAATTCATTGGCAATATTTCGGTTAAAAACTTTCAGGTTAATATCACCGGCAAAAGTATTAATCATGGGAATCACATCTCCCATGTTATTGCTCTGTTTAAAAAAGGTTATGGTGGGTTTTGTCCTGCTTATATCCACCATGCTTGTATCAAGGCTGACACTGTCGCCAAAATTATTCAGACTGCCAAACAGAATATAGTCAACCCCCATGGACTCTCCAAGGATCCTGGCCTTGCTTTCATTAAATTTCCCTTTGATTTTACCCGAAGTCTTGGCCTTTTGTATTGCATTATCAATTGTCTCACGAT
>CAXMTQ010000195.1:0-4573 GCA_964196205.1 uncultured Desulfobacula sp. | reverse complement strand
GTCATTCAAGGGTGAAAACTCAAGGATCTTTGCGCCGAATTTTTTTAAAATATCCAGGTTGTCCTGGTAATAAAAACAAAACGCCTTGTCTCTTGCAACTGCAATGGTCACAACGCTTTTATCTGAATCTATCGATTTTTCAGATGTTTGATTACCCCGCTTTTTTTTCAAGGATTCAAAACTATCAAGATTATTAATCAAAGCATCCATATCAATATGATTTTTAACCATGGAGACAAGAGTTGAAAGAACATCTGGTTTGACAGCAAGTTCATCTGCCGTTACAAGACCTAAATGCCTTTCCGGCATAACAATGGCATTATTTTGCGGCATAAACCCAAGGCACCTGGTTTTACAATTTTGTTCAACAGAGTTTTTTAAATACTCATAATGCCGAAGGCTTCCAGTCCTGGTAAAGATTACTCCGGCAATTTTCAAATCTTTATCAAACTCTTCAAAGCCTTTAACAATGGCAGCAGCACTTCTGGCTTTTCCCCGGGCACTGACAATGAGTACAACAGGCAAACCCAGCCATTTAGCCATCTGGGCTGTAGATCCTGTTTCCGACAGGGCATCATAGCCGTCAAAAAGTCCCATAACCCCTTCAACCACAGCAATATCAGAATCTTTTGTATTTTCCCTGAAAATTTTTTGATTATATTCGCTGGAAAGCATCCAGGAATCAAGATTAAAACTTGTTTTTCCCGTAATTTTACCATGATGGCCCGGGTCAATAAAATCAGGCCCTACTTTAAAAGGAGCTACTTTATATCCTGCATCAGCAAGATATGCCAGAAGAGCAAGAGTAAGGGTTGTCTTTCCTGTCCCGCTTCCTGTGGCGCCAATAACAAATCCTTTGATAATTTTCTCCTGTATTTAAGTGGCTGACCAAAAAAATTTTATGCCTGCTCTGCTGCCATAATAGCAAGTGCATTGACAATACTTGCTGCAATATTTGATCCGCCTTTTCTTCCTTTATTGGTTATATAAGAAAAATCCTGCACCATTAATTCATCCTTGGATTCAGCAGCATTTACAAATCCAACGGGAAATCCTATGATTAAAGCAGGATCTGCCTTTTTCTCTTTTATTAATTCAATGAGCCTTAAAAGAGCAGTTGGAGCATTTCCAACCACATAGATTCCGTCTTTTATCTGAGTACATGCCATATCCACTGCAGCAAAGGCTCTTGTTGTTCCATCCTCCTTTGCTTTTTTTGCAACATCTTGATTTGCTATCAGACAATTCACACTGCCGCCAAACTGCTGAATCTCTTTTTTCCTGATACCCACCCTTGCCATATTGGTATCTGTAAATATCTGGCATCCTTTTTGTATGGCCCGTATGCCTTTTTGAACGGCATTCTCAGAGAATTTGATTGTATTTATGTATTCAAAATCAGCCGATGTATGGATCATTCTCCTGACTATGGGCCACATCTCTTGATTAAACCCGTGATCTCCTGCTTCCCGGTCAATTATCTCAAAACTTAATTTCTCAATTTCATGGGGTTTCATTTATAATGTTTCCTATGTTTATTATTTTTATGCAGCCAAAATTTTTTTTATGCTTATTTTATATTGTATTGGGTCAATATGTTGTTTTAAATCATAATGCAATATTTTTTTATAAACTTCAACCACTGCATTTGCTTTGAGCAATATGTTGATAAATAGTATAAATTTACATAGAACAAAAACAATTGATCAAAAGGAGTATAATATGTTGAAACACACTGTTTTCATACTTATATTATTTTTAATCTTGATTGTAAATTGTGTTGGTGTTTTTGCAGGCAGTCTTCCCGGCATCAAGGTGTTTGACAAAAAATTGTTATCAAGGATTGAAGCTATGAAAGATTCTAAAAATATAGATTCCACAAATATACACAAATATACAAACAGGCTGTTTCTGGAAACAAGCCCTTATCTTCTCCAGCATGCCCATAACCCAGTAAACTGGTATCCATGGGGAAAAGAGGCATTTGATACTGCCAGGAAACTTAACAGGCCTGTTTTTTTGAGTATTGGCTATTCTACCTGCCACTGGTGCCATGTCATGGAAGAGGAGTCTTTTGAAGATATTGAAATTGCAAAATTTTTAAATGAAAATTACATCTGCATAAAAGTGGATCGAGAAGAGAGACCCGATATTGATTCTCTTTACATGAAAGCTGTATTGGTACTCAGGGGAAGTGGCGGCTGGCCTATGACCGTTATCCTTACCCCGGATAAAAAACCGTTTTTCGGAGGGACATATTTTCCGGCCCGCGACGGAGACCGTGGTGTAGAAATGGGGCTTCTCACTATTTTAAAAAAAATTGTGACTGTGTATAAAAATGATAGAGAAAAAATTGAAAATGCCGGATCACAGGTAATAGAACAGGTAGTAGAGATGGTTCAGCCAAAACCCGGCAGTAAAATGGTTGATAAAGCTGTCATTAAAGAGAGTATCTCAACATATAAAGCTGGATTTGATGAAAAAAACGGCGGCCTGAGAAGTCGGACAAAATTTCCAAGTTCTCTGCCTTTAGAGCTGCTTTTCAGGTATTACTACTCCTTTAATGATAAAGAAGTTCTTGATATGGCCACCAAAACTTTAGATAAAATAAAGAGTGGTGGAATTCATGATCATGTTGCAGGCGGTTTTCACCGTTATACCACTGATGCCATATGGCTTACCCCCCATTATGAAAAAATGCTCTACGACAATGCTTTGTTGAGTATGGCCTATACACAGGCCTACCAGGTGACAGGCAATATTGAATATAAAGAGACAGCTGAAAAAACCCTTAATTATCTGTTAAAGGAGATGCTGGCCCCGGGTCATGGGTTTTATTCTGCAACGGATGCAGACAGCCTTACCCCTTCAGGAGAAAAGGAAGAGGGCTATTTTTTCACATGGAAACCTGGGGAAATTGATACCCTTTTTGATAAAAAAACAGCAAAAATCATTAAAAACTATTTCTCAATCCCTGACAAAAAGGGAGAAAGATATATTTTACATCTAAGCAGGTCAAAAGATCAAATTGCCTCGGAAACAGGTGTTACCAGAGAAAAATTAGACCTGATTATTCAAGATGCCATAAAAGTTCTTTATAAAAAAAGACAGCAAAGAGCATTGCCTGGGTTGGATGATAAAATAATTACTTCCTGGAATTCACTTGTAATATCTGCTCTTGCCAAAGCCGGATTTGCCTTTGATAATAAAAAATATATAAAAGCAGCTGAAAAAACCGCCTCTTTTATCTTTGAAAACCTCTTTTCAGGGCAGGAACTTTTTAGAAGTTTCAAGGATAAAAAACAGGGACATTCAGGATTTTTAAATGATTATGCTTTTTTTGCGGCAGCATGCCTGGATATATTTGAAGCAACTTTTGAGATTGAGTGGCTTATAAAAGCAATTGATATCAATGACACTGTTCTCAAAAAATTTGAAGATAAGAAAGATGGCGGATTTTTTATGACACCCCTGGGCCAGGATGATCTTATAACCAGGGCAAAGCCTTTTGATGACGGCGCTGTTCCTTCAGGAAATTCCATTGCTATAATGAATCTTGTAAGACTTTATCAATATACTGATAAAGAGTATTATCGAGTTAAAGCAGAGAAGAGTCTCTCCTCTTTTTTTGATATTATCAGCAGAACTCCTGACTATATGTCTGGCATGCTCATGTCACTTGATCGTTTAACAAGCCCTTCAAAACAGATTATTATAGTAACCCCTGAAGGAGAAAAAGAGAAAGCCGTCCCCTTTCTCAATATCATAAGAAAAAAATATCTGCCCAACTCCATTGTCATTGTGGTGCCAGAAGGGCGGGAGTTTGATATAATGTCAAAAAGAATTCAACATATCAGAGGCAGAAAAGCAATTAACGGTAAAACAAGTGTTTATCCCTGTGAAGATCAGGTTTGCAAACTACCTGTTACACAGCCACAGGATTTATCAAAGACTCTTGAATAAAACTGCCCTCTAAAATATTTTTCTTTCCTTAAAGATAAAAATTTTGATATAATTCCTCTTTTTCATAATTACAAAATCAATCAAAGGAGTTTATATTTTGGAAGATAACAGTATTGTTCGCCTGGCAAACAGGATGGATCAACTGCCTCCTTATCTGTTTGGAATGATAAATAAGATGAAGATGGATAAGAGACGTAAAGGGGATGATGTTATTGATCTTGGTATGGGAAACCCCATGGATCCCACGCCCAATGCAGTGATTGAAAAACTTGTTGAGGTTGCAAAAGATCCAAAATCTCACAGGTATCCGGAGAGTTCCGGTATGCCGCATTTAAAAATTGAAATAACAAAATATTATAAGCGCCACTATAACATTGATCTTGACTCTGAATCTGAAACCTATTTTACCATTGGTTCAAAAGAGGGAATTTCCCATTTATGTCTTGCCATCATGGGGCCGGGAGATTCCGTGCTTGTACCGGCTCCTGCATTTCCTGTACATATTTATGCAGCTGTAATAGCTGGAGCTAACGTAATGAAAATACCAATAGCGCCGGAAAAAGGCTTTCTTGACAGAATTATAAATATCTGTGAATCCTGTTATCCTAAG
>CAXMTQ010000194.1:0-4576 GCA_964196205.1 uncultured Desulfobacula sp. | reverse complement strand
AATTTCAGCAACAAATCACAGCAATGCCTGGAAATGAATTGGGTAAACTGGCCCATGGATTTAACACGATGGCAAAAAACCTTAGCCAGCTTATTAATGAACTAAAATACAGGAATGACCTGTCAAGGGCACTGATTAGCACAAGGGTTTTGAACGAAATTCTTGAAAGGGTTGTCCGTGATGTGGCTGAAAGTGGGGAATATGACAGGGTCAGATTGTATTTGCATGATGAGAAGGAAAACGTGTTGGTCTGCCAATCAGCTTTTGGAATGGAAAAGAAAAAATTACTGCCGTTGAAGCTTTCTCTTTCTAACGGACAAAATGGAGCATCTAAATGGGTTTTCAGGAATAAAATTCCATATGTGGTTGATGATCCGTCAAATGATGATAAATGTGAACCAGAATTGCTTGAATCTTTAAAATTAAACAGCTATGCGGTTGTGCCTTTGATTGCGGGGGAAAAACCACTTGGTGTTATGGCGATCGATCGGATAAATGCAGGTCATCTGTTTTCAGAAGATCGAATCAATTCACTTGTCGCCTTTGCTAACACAGCTGCTTTGGCAATAGAAAATTCTTTGCTATACACAAATCTTGAAAAACGGGTTCAGGAAAGGACCTGCCAGTTAGAAATCGCCAATAAGAGATTAAAAGAATTGGACCAGATTAAATCCGACTTTCTCTCCACTGTCTCCCATGAATTAAGAACTCCGTTAACATCGATTCTTGGATTTGCAAGTATTATAAAAAAACGGTTTCGAAATTCTTTGATACCGAATCTTGACCTCTCTGAAAAAAAAGTACGGAGGAATACTGAAAGGACACAGGAGAGTATTGAGATCATTATCGAAGAGGGAGAGCGACTCTCCAGGCTTATTAATGATGTATTGGATCTTGCAAAGATCGAATCTGGGAAAATGGAATGGAAGTCCTTGGACATGTCAGTCTTAGATATTGTCCAGCAAGCTATACAAGCGAATTCGCCCTTGGCTAAGGCTAAGGGACTTGAAGTTGACATAAAAGCCCTTGGTAATAATTTCCAGTTTACAGGTGACCCTGATCGATTGATGCAGGTGGTTACTAATCTGCTCAGTAATGCTATTAAATTTACAGAAAAGGGTTTCATTATCTGTGAGTTAGAAAAAAATGAAGATGTCATTATTGTTAAAGTTAAGGATTCCGGTGTGGGGCTTGACTATGAGGATTTGTCTCAAATCTTTGATAAATTCAAGCAGATTGGTGATACACTTACAGACAAACCAAAAGGGACAGGCTTGGGACTTCCCATTTGCAAAGAAATTATTGATTATTATCAAGGGAGCATTTGGGCGGAGAGTAAACCTGACAAAGGGAGTACATTTATTTTTACACTTCCAATGTCCCGGGAGTCAGTTTCTGCCTCTTAAAAGGATATAAAAGTTTTAGAAGGAAAATTAAGATTAATGGAATCTTCATCGTTGAGAAAATTGTTAAATAAACGGAAGATCCTTCCTCTCCTCAAAGATTTTCAGGAGATTATTCCGGGTATTCAAGCATGCCATGTATTAGACATAACTGGGGGTTGTATTACCGGTTCTCCGGAAAAGATCATGAATGATTTTTCTATTGATATAAAACGATTCCCTGATGCTGGACATTTAAGAATTGATGATTTTTCTATTGGGTCTTTGTTTTTTATCAATAAGGAACATGCTGGTATAGTGGTTGTAAGATTTTTATCAAAAGATCCACCTGAATTTCTGAAAAAAATGGTTCAATACCTTGGCACTTTAGTTACACAATTTTTGAAACTTGGCCTTGAAAAAAGGGAAGTTGTATTGGACGCCCTGGACAAATATCGGGAAATTACCCTGCTGTATACTATCGGTGAAAAAATTAGTTCCTGCCTTGATGTTGATCAGATAATCCATAAAATCCTGGAAATAAACCAACAATTCATCAAATCTGAAAACAGTTCTGTCATGTTCCTAAACCGGGCAACCGGAGAACTTGAGATTAAGGCAGCCATAGGATCGGAGCGTTCGAATAAGGCACAGTTGAAAATAGGAGTAGGAATTGCCGGTCTTGTAGCAGGTAGCGGGCGACCCGAAATTGTGAATAATCCGGGAACCAATCCGATATTTGCTCGCCCAGAAAATTTTATCCACAACCTTTTATGTGTCCCTTTAAAAGTGCAGGATAAAGTCTTGGGAGTCATCAATATCAGTAACAAGGCTTCTGGTAATATTTTTACAGCAGCCGATGAAAAACTACTGATGACACTGGCATCCCAGGCAGCGACTGCCATTGAAAACGCAAATCTGATCGGAGAGCTGCAAAAGAAAAACCAAGCGTTAGAAGAATCACTGGTAAAGGTTGAACTTCTTGAAAAAGCAAAAAAGCATTTAAGCAAATTTGTTCCACAATCTGTTCAGAAACTGATTAACGATAATCCTGATCATCCAGAACTTGATAAGCATGAAAAACATGTTTCTATTCTTTTTTTAGATATCGCCGGATATACAAAAATAAGTGAATCGTTAGATCAAGAACAAGTTGATTATTTAATCGAAAAGTATTTTTCAAGTTTCTTGGATGATATTCATCAGAATAAAGGTGATATCAATGAAACTGCAGGTGATGGTCTGATGATTATTTTTCAGAATTCTGATCCGTCTATTCATGCATTTCAAGCGGCAAGTACTGCTCTGGCAATTCGGGAAAAAACACGGAGGATTAATGCCGAGCTTCAGGATAAATATAAACCGGTTCAGGTAAATATTGGCATAAATTCCGGTATGGCATCGGTGGGGTCGACCAAATTTGAAGGAATTACAGGAACCCGATGGACATTTACCGCATCAGGGATGGTAACGAACCTGGCGGCACGGATTACAAATTTTGCCACGTCAGGATCAATCGTCGTCAGTGAGAGATCAGCCAATTTTTTTTCAGATCAGTTTGAACTGGATGATCTTGGAGAAAAACAATTTAAAAATATTAAAAATCCGATACATATCTTTCGTTTACTGGGAAGGAAAGGAGAAAGACATGGCCAAAAAAATTCTCATTGTTGATGATGAGGTCCACATCCGTGCCCTTTTGGAACACGCCTTAGAAGATCTTGAGGATGAAGGTGTAGAACTTTTGTTTGCAAAGGATGGTGATGAAGGATTAAAAGCAATAAAAAAAGAAAAACCAGACTTGATATTCCTTGATATCATGATGCCAAAAATGAACGGGTATGATGTCTGCCGGGAAATAAAAAAAGACCCGGAATTCAATACAAGCTATATAATAATGTTAACTGCAAAAGGACAGACATCAGACAAGATTCGTGGAGAAGAAGTGCAGGCCGACGAATACATTACTAAACCGTTTAATCCAGATGAGATTCTTGATAAGGCAAGCGCCATTTTAGATATCGAGATTTAATCATTATTGATATTTTTACGAAAGAGGTTTTTAAATTTAATTAAAGGAATTGTCTGAACATTAAATAGTCTCAAAGGAGTCCTTTTATGAAAACAATTTTTATTTTGATAATCGCTGTGGTAACTTTTGCAGTTCATCCTGTAGACTCAGCGGAATTGACCATATTAACAGAGAACCTTCCGCCGTTGAATTATGTAAAAGATGGCGTCCTGATGGGAGCCTCTGTTGAAATTGTTAAAGAAATTCAACATCGTACCGGATCTAATGAGCCAATCCAGGTTTTTCCGTGGGCACGGGCATATCGATTGGTATTGGAAAAGGAAAATGTAGTTTTATTCGGCATGACCCATACAAAAGAACGGAATGATAAATTCAAATGGGTGGGACCTTTGGCAAAGAAGAGAGATATCCTGGTGGCAAGGAAGGGATCTGGAATTAAAATTAAAACCCTTGAGGATGCCAAAAAAGTGCAACGTATAGGGACCTTGAGAGATGATACCCGAGAGATGTTGCTGAAACATCATGGATTCACAAATCTTTATTCAGTCTCCGATGAACAGAAAAATGCTAAAAAGCTTGTTTTGGGACGTATTGATTTATGGGCATATAAAATTCCCGGGGTAAAAAAAGTATGTGAATTAGCCGGAGTGGATT
Source organism: uncultured Desulfobacula sp. (assembly GCA_964196205.1). Lineage (GTDB taxonomy): Bacteria > Desulfobacterota > Desulfobacteria > Desulfobacterales > Desulfobacteraceae > Desulfobacula. The sequence goes on along the minus strand of CAXMTQ010000194.1, from coordinate 508 downwards.
CCAATGAATTTGAAGAGGTGTTTCATCTTCGTGAAATAAATCTGATGATTGCTTTTTCAAAAAAAACTCCTGACGCAATAGTAAAAAAATGGCAGAATGCGTATGACGAAATGTTAGCAGACGGAACTTTAGAAAGTATTCAAAGAAAGTGGCATAACAAATAAAAAACCTATGCATAAGCAGATGATATTTGGGTAGTGATTTTTTTGGGTATGCAGTGACTATAGCTGTTTGATATGATCGTAGCAGTGTGTACTTTAACGTGTATGTATCACTTTTAAAGAAAATCTTCAAACCACTACATCTGGTATGAAGGGGATTTCCCTTTTTTCATCAAAGATCTAATTTTTTATCAAATTATTGACTTGGTTGGAGTTATGACTAATTATCCTATCGTTGAGACGGTCTCCCCCAATCAACTTTAGAAATCATAAAAATGAATTTGGTTAAATTGGGCACAATAATACTAAGATGTTCTTACCAGAAGAAAAAGAAGGCAGAATATATT
>CAXMTQ010000193.1:0-4599 GCA_964196205.1 uncultured Desulfobacula sp. | reverse complement strand
CTACAAATTTCACTGACCAATTTTCAAAGATCAAAAAAAAACTTCTCAAGGAAACTTGAAAACTTTTCCTCAAGAAGACCGACGCATAATGCATGAATAAAAACCAATAGTCAAGCATTTTTTTAATAAAAATAAAAAAATTATATCCGGTTAAATATTTACCATGTCTGTATGAAGGTTTAGTGTATTTATACAGGCCGTTTTCTTATCTTGAAATTGACAATGATTATTCCTATTACAATCAAAGCGACAGATGCTGCCAGGAAGGAGGTAATGGGTTCTCCCAACAACAAGACACTGGCAAGCACGCCTGCCAGGGGCATGATAAATATAAAAGAGTGCAGGGATGAGGCCCCGAAACGTTTCAGCAGGGTATTCCATGTGATAAATCCAAAAGACGCGGCTATAACGGATTGATACAATACAGCCTTGATTACGGTGGCATTCATCATCCGAATCATCTGATCATCCCATAAAAAACCGCAGAGCAAAAAAACAGGTGTGCTGAAAATCATTGGATAGAAGGTTATTTGAACCGGATGATAGTTCTGATTTATCCGTTTAATAAACACAACATTGGTACTCCAGAAAAGGACTGCTACCAGCACCATAACATCACCGGTTTTCAGGCTGGCAGCAATATCCTGGCTGTCAAAAAAAAGAAGAAACACTCCGGCAAACCCAAAGATGATACCAACGCCCTTTTTAAGGGAAACCCGGTCCTCGGGAATAAAATAGTGGGCCAGAATCAATACGCCAAATGGCAGAAGATTGGAGATCAATACCCCATGGGAAGCCGTGGTCTTTTCCAGGCCGTTATAAAAACAGGTAAACTGCACAATAAAAATAGCCGACAATACCAGCATCTGGCACAGCTGTTTACCCGTAAGCTTCAAAGAAATTTTCCGGTACCAGGCCCATGTGAGAATCACCACAGCAGCAATGGCAAACCGGATACCTGCAGCAGTGAAGGCTCCCAGCCCAGTTAGACTGAATTTTATGGCAACGGCATTGGCTCCAAAAATACAACAAAGGAATACAGCCAGGGCAGATGCCTTCAGTGTCATCTCATCATTATTTTGCAACTCACACTCCAGATTAACGGATTATTTTAAACAATTATATTTTTACTTTTTCCCACTTCAACAGATAAGCAAGACCAAAACCTATTAGAACACCGACTCCAAGATTTGTTGCAAGGGTAATACCGAGAATAACAACAACCACAAAAAGATCTTTTCTATTAAAAACATCCTGTATGGTTAAAGCAAGCTGGCTCCCTGCAAAAACAAGCAACACCCCGAGTATTGCCATTGGAAGAAGGTAAATTACAGTTAAAATCCCTGATCCCAGTAAAAGCACGAGCAAAACAAAAATCGAACCGATCATATAATTTGACCCTGCTGTTCTGGCTCCAAAGCGATAATGAGCCGCAAGCCCTCCTGCTCCATGGCACAGCGGCATACCACCAAGAAAAAAACTGAAAATACATCCAAGAGCCATGGTGATACTCAAACTTTTATATGTGACTTTTTTTGATTTTTCTTTAAAATACTCTTTGGAAAGATCGGCATTGGCAATAACGGCATTTCCCACTGTCATTGGCAATTGCGGAAGGACAAGGGCAAATAAGGCAAAGGTGAAATCTGCTTTTAAAGGGAATCCCAAAGGCATCCATTGAGGAAGATAAAACCCAAAGGCAAGCTTGTCAAAACCCTGTTTTGTTCCCAGTATCAACCCGATAATGAGCCCGAGTATTACAATCACAAGACCGGCGGGCAATTTTTTATTATCCAGTAACAACAAGGTTAATATTGCTCCTGCAATTCCTATAAAAATACCAATAGGTATTGGGCCTAAAGATTGAATCGTCAGATACGGCTCTGCCATTTTATGCAGGAGCTGGAGCTTTGATGTACCGATCATCAGCTTGACCCCCTGTGCCATTAAAAGAGTTCCCGTTGAAAGCTGAACACCTCTTGTGACTGATTTTGGGGTGTATTTCCCAATGATATCAATGGCACCCGTTATCCCCAGCACAAGCAGAACAATACCCATTAAAAGGCCAGATGCTAAAACCTGGCCGGAACTCATAGCCGTTGCAATGGCATAGGCACCGATCACCTTCATGGGTTGTATGGAAACGGTAACCCCATAGTAGAATCCCGTAAGAATATAAAATATTCCCACAGATAAAAACAAACCCGAAGGGTTGAGCCCATTCACCAGAATCATTCCAATGGCAATGGGCAGTATGGTTCCAAGATCTCCAAGAGAACCTGCAAATTCCTGACGGTTAAACAGGGGTTTTAAACTCAAAAGACCTTCCTTTCACTTATATATGTCAAATTAAGATAGAAAATTAGTATGTTATAACAGCCTGTCGGGTTATTTTTCAATAAACCTGTCATCAGATTTCAAAGATTCTGATTTTTTATAGTTTTTATCAAGCCAGCCAAGTTTTGTCACCTCTCTGGCATCAAATCCAGGTACATAGGGTTTGATATCAATCAGCGGGGTGCCGTTAAGAACATCAATTCCTTGAATACTTATCTTATTATTTTCTATTTTGATCAATTGGACTATGGATAAACCTATGGGATTAGGTCGTCGTGGAGCCCGCGTAGCAAAAAGCCCTCTTTGTTGATCATCCATAAAAGGTTTGACCATCAAATTATACCCTTTTGATTTATGAAAATGGTAGAGCAGAATGATGTGGGAAAACCCTTCCAAATCACTTAAACCCTCTTCATATTCTTTATCAATGATAATGGTACCTTGAATTTTATCAGCGCCTGAAGGTTGTATGGGCATGCCTTTTAAATCATCAAAAGGTGTTTCAATTATACCAATGGGTGTAATGCTGATACTCATTTTCTATCCTTTAAATCCTTGAATCAAAGGCAATATTACCATCGAAATCAAAAATTATCACTTTAATATTGAATTTATTATTTGAAAACAGTTTTGCATTTGCTTTAATTTTTTTTCCTACATGGCAAATCAGCTCCGGATATTCCGGATTTATAAATGAAAATGCATGGCGGGCTGTATTTGCAGCGGCAATCTGATTTTTCAATTGATTACTACCTGTTATTTCCATTGCCCATACAGCCAATTTATTTAGTGTCAGTTCTGATTTTGCAGCATGTGTATGTTCAAATCCCAAAGCCATTTTGACAGCTTTCCCAAAAAAGATAGTATAGATTATGGTTTTAATCCCGGGCTGTAGCAATGCCCTATCAAGTGATGCCTTAAAAAAATCGCCGGTTTGAATAAAGGCTTCTTCGTCCAGACCTTTCAATTTTCCCATGGCAAAACGTTCACTTCTCCTGCCTGTTGTAAACACGAGAGTATCTATTCCTCTTGCTGCTGCAACTGAGATGCCTGATTGTATGGTTGCAATATACGCATCATGGGACATGGGTGTGACAATGCCGGTGGTGCCCAGAATCGAGATGCCCCCCAGAATCCCAAGCCGGGCATTTAAAGTTTTTTTTGCAAGTTTTTCACCCTGGGGAACAAAAATTTTAATGTCCACCTGTTTCTGTTTGATATTAAACTTTGCAAAAACCTCCTGAACACAATTATGTATCATTTTTTGCGGACCGGGATTTATGGCAGGCTGACCCACTGGCAGTTCAAGGCCCGGCTTCGTTATTCTTCCAACTCCTTTGCCTCCTGTAATGTTGATTATGACATTTTTTGAATCAGACAATGTTACCACAGCCCCTATTCTGGCTTTATGAGTAATATCAGGATCATCTCCTGCATCTTTTATCACAACAGCCTCATAACTATTTGCTGATGTTTTTTTTAATTTATGGATATTGATGTTTTTTTTCTCTCCGGTTAAAAATCGGATTTCAACTGTTTTTGGGGGTTTTAAAAAAAAAGAGAGCAGGGCGGCTTTTACAGCTGCTGATGCTGCTGAACCTGTTGTAAAACCTTTTTTAAGTTTTTTTCCCTTTGAAGGCATTCTATCTCTTATCCTTAAACTCTTTACACATCTTAACAAATTGTTCAGCACATTTTTCATTGCTGCCAAAATGGATATGAAGATAACTGCCCAGAGTATTGTTAACCTGATATCCTTTTAAGGAGATATTCTGCCCTGCCCGGCTTGTCACCTTATAAACATTGCCAATATCCATATCGTAAGTTTCTAATGAAGAGTAGTGAAATTCATGCCCTCGCAGTACATCCCCCTTTTTTCCTATTACCGTATCTTTTTTCAGTGTTATCTCCCTGTATCCAAGAGATCGCAATCGTTTTGACATTTTAACATTCAGATTAAAACAGTTGGACATGGAGTACTGCCTGGTATCATCCATGGAGGAGAGTTTATTACAAAGAAACATAAATCCACCGCATTCCCCGTAAACCGGCATGCCTGATATGCTTTGCTTTTTTATCTGCTCTAAAAGCCTGGTGTTGTTTGATAATTTTTCTGCAAACATTTCAGGATACCCGCCTCCAAGATAAATTCCGTCAATATTGTCCGGGAGTTCTTCATCATTCAGAGGTGAAAACTCAACTATTTCTGCTCCAAATTTTTTTAAAATATTCAGATTGTCCTGGTAATAAAAACAGAAGGCC
>CAXMTQ010000192.1:0-4610 GCA_964196205.1 uncultured Desulfobacula sp. | reverse complement strand
GAAAATTGACAAACATTGGGGAGATATCAATACCTGGCGGTTAATAAAGCGCGAAAGTGGTAACTTTACCAACTCACATTTTCTTTCCGCCATTGATCGTCAGAGCAATGATGATGGTACCATTGGTCCCAAACCTGAATATAAACAGATTTATATCAAGCTGTTTGTACGTACCATGACCCTTAGTCTGCTGATCACGTTTATGACAGTTCTTCTGGGTTATCCTATTTCTTATCTTCTTGCTACACTTCCTACCAAAATCAGTAATATGCTGATGATTCTCGTTCTGCTGCCTTTCTGGACATCTCTGCTGGTGCGCACCACCGCATGGATTGCCTTATTGCAAAAGGAGGGAATTATAAATGATCTCATGGTGGCAATTGGTATAATCTCCAATGACCACCGCATTGTTATGATTCACAATAAGACTGGTACTATACTGGCAATGACCCATATTCTGCTGCCTTTCATGGTGCTGCCGCTTTTCAGTGTAATGAAAACAATTCCGGTAAGCTACATGCGTGCAGCACGTTCTCTTGGTGCTACACCTTTTACTGCATTCAGGCGTATCTATCTGCCAAATTCCATCCCTGGTATAGGAGCCGGAGGCATTCTTGTATTTATTCTGGCGATTGGTTACTATATCACGCCTGAACTTGTGGGTGGAGTATCTGGAACATTTATCAGTAATATGATTGCCTATCATGTTCAGGGATCCCTTAACTGGGGATTAGGGGCTGCCCTTGGCACACTGCTTTTAATGCTTGTGCTGGCACTCTATATTCTTTATGATAAAATCGTTGGCATTGACAATATGAAACTGGGTTAAAAAAATGGCTAAACTACCTCCATATACAACAACCGGCGGATACATCTGGCACTATACCTATCTTGCAATCTGCGGACTGATCTTTTTATTTTTGATTTTTCCCATTCTGGTCATAGTTCCACTCTCATTCAATGCCATTCCTTACTTCTCATTTACAGAGAAAATGCTCTCATTTGACCCGGAGGGCTATTCACTGCGGTGGTATATAGAATTTATCAACAGCCTTAACTGGCAGGGGGCCATAAAAAACAGCTTTATTATTGCCATATTTTCAACTATCATTTCGACATTCTTAGGTACTCTTGCAGCACTTGGACTCAGTCGGCCTAATTTCCCCTTTAAAACAACCATCATGGGGATTTTAATATCACCCATGGTTGTTCCATTGATTATTTCTGCAGCTGGTATGTTCTTTTTTTATTCCAGGATTGGTCTGCAGGGAACCTTTATAGGAGTCATTCTGGCACATGCTGCTTTGGCCTCACCATTTGTTCTGATTACAGTAACGGCTACCCTGGTGGGTTTTGACCGTTCCCTTACCCGCTCTGCTGCTACTCTGGGTGCTTCTCCGACACGCACTTTCTTTAAGATTACAGTACCTCTGATTACCCCGGGGGTAATTTCCGGTGCTCTCTTTGCTTTTGTCACCTCGTTTGATGAAGTTGTTGTTATTCTTTTTGTGGGCAGCTACAGGCAGCGCACTATACCATGGCAGATGTTCTCTGGTATCCGTGAACAGATCAGTCCCACTATTCTTGCAGTGGCAACAATACTGACTATACTCTCTATTTTAATGCTGACTGCAATGGAACTGCTGCGCCGTAGAAACGAGCGAATGCGGGGAATGGCACCGCAATAGAAAAAGGTGATCTTTTTTGCTTAAACAATACCATCCTCTTTTATGGGTGTTTCACTTATAGTCTCCAAATGTTTTTTAGATGAAAGAGCATTACCAACTTTATTTCTTTCATGCTTTGTTGCCAAGCAAACAAATGATTAAAAAACCAGAACCACCAGCTTATACCCTTTAGGGTACATGGCGATTATTTTCAATCTTTAAAAGATTTTTATATTTCAGTGGCTCAGCGTAAAGGGAAAAATGATTTAAACCGCTGTCAGGTTTACATCAATTTCTTATGGGTCTTGTGGGTTTGATTTGTATTTATAGTTGATAAGAAAAATACCCGCAATCACTAATCCAGCACCAAAATACCGGATGAAGGAGAGCTGTTCACCAAATATGGCAACAGATAAAGCAATGGTAAATATCGGCTCTATATTCAGCAGCATTGAGGCTTTGACAGAACCAATGATTTTCAGGCCGGCATAAAATGTAATATACGCAACACCAAGAGACATACCCGAAGCGGTTAAGTATAATAAACCAGTCTGTGTCAATTGATTTACAGCATCGTTAGACAAAAGATAAAAACAGAAAAACAGCAGGGTGCCGCTTGAGAGAGCATGTAGATTTACTGTTTGCGGATCAGCAGTGCGGATTAATAGATTGCTGATGATAATAAACAATGCCATGCCGATTGCAGCAAGAAATGCAAAGAAAATTCCTGTGAAGGGAAGACCGCTTAGTGTTTGAATCCCCATGGCAAGATATAAACCCAAGGATGCCATAATAAAGGCAATCAGGCGGATTATGGTAAAGGGTTCTTTTTCAGTGAATCTTGCAATGATAAAAACGAAAAAAGGGCCAGTGTAAAAAATAAGTACTGCGAGGCTGACTGGTATGTATCGGGTGGCACCAAGATATCCGATCCCCATCATGAAAACTGTTACACCTAATGCAAGGGAAGTAAAAAGTTCTTTTTTAGGAGTAATTATGGATTGTTTATTAATTTTATGGTAAATAAAAAGCATCATTGCCGCAACAAAGTAGCGTGCAACATTTGAGGTGTTCAAATCAATGCCGTTTTTAAGAGCCATCATAGCCATAAGGATACACACTGAAAATGCTAAACCTGAGATCAGCAATAATCCTACCCCGACGAATGGTTTTATTCCATCCATACTTTCTCCTGTTTTGAATAATTTTCAGAGAGATTAATAAAGTTCCTTTTATAATACAAGTTTTTTTTACAATTCAATTATGAATGATGGAATGCGAACATCACATTTTAAGCTTATTTTTTATGTTTTAGGATATTTTGACAACCAGCCTTAATCCCCCATCAAAAAAAAATAAAACCCCCGTTGCGCTTGAAGTAACAAGCTGTAGACTGTTTTTGACTAAAAAAACTATCATCAAAGGGGTGCAACCAATATGACACAAGGCATATTACCTTTCAAGTACGAAGAAGAAAAAACTGAGAGTGGTGCAACAGCATTGGCAGGATTACCTGTTTATCTTGATCTTGCCAAAGTTCTCGGGCTGTCTGAATAAATTCAAAAACATTTGACAATACGGGAGAACAGCCAGGGATGGACAGATGTTCAGGCGGTTATGTCCTTGATATTGCTGAACCTGGCCGGGGACAGCTGTGTTGATGATCTGGATATTCTCAATGCAGATCAAGGATTTTGCAAGATATTAAGCAGGATACAATCACAAGGCCTGAAACGAAAAGAACGCCGCAAGCTGGAACAAAGGTGGCGTAAAGAAAAGAAACGGTTTGTACCTTCTCCTTTAGCAATGTTCAGATACCTGTCCAGATTTCATGACCCTGATCAGGAAAAATCCCGGCAATCTGGTAAAGCATTTATTCCTGCTCCTAATAAATACCTAACAGGGCTTGTAAAGACAAACAAGGATCTATGCAGTTTTTTTAATACAGCATCGGTTTGCAAAACAGCCACTCTGGATATGGATGCAACACTGGTTGAAACAGCCAAGGAGAATGCCTTTTATTGTTATAAAGGATTTAAGTCATACCAGCCGTTGAATACCTGGTGGGCACAACAAAATGTAATTTTACACACACAGTTCAGGGATGGTAATGTTCCGGCAGGATATGAGCAGCTTAAAGTATTTAAACAAGCCTTAAGATGTCTGCCAAAGAATGTCGAACAGGTAAACTTAAGATCTGACACAGCCGGATACCAGCATGATCTTCTGCATTATTGTGAAACATGCCAAAACAAACGTTTTGGAAGAATTGAATTTGCCATAGGATGCAAAGTCAGCAGCAGTTTTAAAACAGCGGTTGCCCAGGTTCGTGACTCGGATTGGCAGCCTGTGTATAAAACAATAGGCAGCAAACGTATTGAAACCGGAACCCAGTGGGCAGAAGTTTGTTTTGTTCCCAATGAAATAGGTCATAGTAAAAAAGGACCGGAATAAAGATATCCAGAATCTATCGACAGGATTTTTGCGTCCAAAAACAGGGAAAAGGACTATAAAAAAATTTTGAGCATTAAAAATCACCCGCAATCCTACTCTCCTTGAAAAAAATACTCCGAAACTAACTTTGGAGTGGATTATTAAAAGTTGATGGTAGATTTAGGTTTGGTTGCATTCCTAAATTCAATATCATAGATATTGGCATGGTCGCCTTTGGGTTCACTGTTGTTTTTCTGATAATCCGTCTGTTTTAAATTTGCCATGTACTTTTACTCCATGGGGTTTTTAATCATTTCATTGATGGTTGATGCAAGTTACCCTTTAAGCCGCTTATTTTCAGGATCATAATACGATATTGGAACGACCTGGGCAGGACAGCGCTTGCCGAGAATGGAAATTTCGACTCTGGTTCCTGGTTTTGCAAGTTCTGATTTTACATATGCCATTGCAAGGCTTTTTTCCACAGCATGGCCATACCCCCCACTGGTT
>CAXMTQ010000191.1:0-4628 GCA_964196205.1 uncultured Desulfobacula sp. | reverse complement strand
TCCGGTACAGGATAATGGGTTTTAAGATTTCATTTCCCTGTGCAAACATAATAACTGCCCAGGGAGCCTTTTTCAGTTTATAAAAACCTGCAATGGTTTCAGGCGGGTGGCCTTTTGATTTTACTGTGCCAAAAGATTTTGTTTTCATCTCTTTGAGGATGGATACTTCCACCGGGTCAGAGGAGTCCCCTAAAAAAGTACGATCTTTCATTATCATATTGGTATGCGCTATATATTTTCCGATTTTATCAACTAAGCCTTGTCACTCTGCCACCATCCCAGATTAAAAATATCCTGCAGCAGATATTTAAGACTCATTATTATTTCAAGATTTCCAACGACCTCATCGGAAGAATTCAATAAGGATATGACAAATTTAACGGTTTTATGACCTGCACCTGCATCAAATTCGGGTGCGGTAACCTTTAAAATCATGCTGCGATGAAAATGCATGGTCATATCTCCCATATCCATGGTTTTCATGTCCATATTCTCCCCAGGTGTGTTAATATGCACGTGTTTGTTTTCCCCAGGCATTGAACCACCTGTTTTAACAGGTTTGATATAGGTAAAACTTGCCCTTACTATGCCATCCATCCCTGCAACATATCTAATCAGTTCTTTTTGTGATGTAAGGATATTGCCCACCGGGTTTATTTTGTAAAACAGATCTACCAGATTGATGGGGGTTGCAATGCGCATCTCAAGATCATGGGCAGCTCTTTCAAGTTTTAAAACAGCAGATTCATTCCATTGTCTAAGCATTGCATCACGTGTGTATAAAAAGCTTATAACACCGCCTGCCAGAATTGTTAAAAACACCGGAATAAGTAAAAGAATAATCAATTTTCCCTGCAAAGTTTTAATTTTTAACAGATTTAAATTTTTCATGGGAAAGCTCTTTTCTTTAAAAAATATACATTGTTTGATGCATAACTTTAGCATTAATAGGCATGTTATGAAAGATATTTTGGAAAAATTAGCAAGGCAAAAGCAGATAGGTTATTGAACAATATTAGTTCAGCAGTATTTGAGTTAATTAATTGAACCAAAACTCCAAATACAGGTCATGGACAAATTTCCTGGCATTCAGCTCTGGATGGTTTTAGGAATTCTGAAGGTTGGTGGATTAAGCCATAATCACATATTAATCATTAAAACTTAAAGCAGGCCGGGTGAACATCTCCGGTCTGTTAATTTTCGATACTTCAAACTGATCTTTTCACCTGAATCATTTTTATCCACCCACCTGCCTAATAATTATCCATATTAGATTAGGGCTTTCGGGCCTAAAACAAATTATATTTTATAATTTCAATATGTTAATAACAATGGCACGGTTGTTGAAATAAACTCTGATAAAAGGAGATTGTTTTTAATAACCAGAAATAAAGGGAGATAAAAAATGAATCATTTAACCACAAATCAAAAAGTCATTTTGAAAGATCCTGTATGTGGAATGGATATTTTCTCTAAAAATAACAAAATCACTGCTACCTGGAATAATAACACATATTATTTTTGTGCTCAGAATTGTCGTGATAAATTTCAAAAAACACCTGAAGTCTATCTAAAACAGAGTTCTTTTTTCCTGAAAAGATGGTGGAAAAATTATCTTAAACGTCTGAACAAGGTTACCAAGGGGAAACCTCAATGTTGTGGTTAACGACTTTAAATCCCTGGTATAAAATTACCAGGGCTCTTTGCTTAAGGAGGTTCACATGATTAATAAGAATTTTATAATTAAACTTTTAACTATCTTTTTATTTCCCCTTTTCAGTTTTGGCTCTGCTTTTGCATTCTGGCCGGATCATGGAACAATGTACGGGAACTATCATATGATGGGTTCAGGCATGGGCTGGATGATGTTTGTGTTTTGGGGTCTGGTGCTTTGGATACTCATTCTTGTTATTCGCTGGGTTGTAAATCTGTCTGGAGATAAAAACAATATTTCCCAAACTCAAAAAAGTGCCATGGAAATTCTTAAAGAACGATTTGCAAAAGGAGAGATTAATATAACTGAATTTGAATCAAAAAGAGAAGTCATCAAGGGTTTTGACTAAGCAATGAATATCAAACCGATATAAAAAAAAATTTCAGGAGAATTTATATGCACCCGGTTTTTTTACAAATTGGCCCCTTAACTCTCAGATGGTATGGTATCATGATTGCCATGGCATGCATGGCAGGGCTATGGATAGCAAAAAAAGAGGCAAACAGAAACCAGATTGCCAAAGGAAAAATTGAAGATTTTTTTTTAATCGCTATGATTTGTGCTGTTGCAGGTGCAAGGGTTTATTACATTACATTTACACAGCCAGCTTTGTTTTGGGAAAATCCTCTTTCAGTTCTGGCAATCTGGGAGGGAGGACTGGCCATACATGGTGCTATTTTAGGAGGGCTGCTGGCCGGTTTTGTATATACCAGGCAGCAAAGGATTTCTTTCTGGAAATTTGCAGACACTCTTGCCCCGTCACTTATCCTTGGTCAGGCAATTGGCAGAATCGGATGCTTTCTGAACGGTGATGCCCACGGTTATCCAACAGATATGCCATGGGGAATTATTTATTCCCAACAAAGCCCGGCCGGTCAAATGTTTCCTGGACAAACTCTTCATCCCACCCAGCTTTATGAAATGGTATTTAACCTGATCATTTTCGGGGTATTATGGACATTGAGAAAAAAGATTAAAACAAGGGGCAACCTCTTCTTGCTATATATAATTTTGTATTCTACGGGCCGGATATTTGTGGAACATTTCAGAGCAGATAAGCTCACTTATTTGAGCAATATTTCAGCAGCCCAGTCCATTGGGGGTTTTGGTATTTTCATAGCATTGATCTTAATGGCTGTTCTGGGAAAAAGATCATTGGCACTAAACAATGAGACTGGATCATAATTTATGCAGACAGGTATCAATTTGTATAATTTAGTTACACTTTCCATGGTAAGTGAAGAATATTCTACAAAAAATGATATCTGCTCTTTTGTTTAAAAAAAAATCCCTTGAGAGTATATAAAAAAAACATACAAAATTTTCAATTACTTACAGCAGAATAATTATCATTGTACATGATTTGGTATTGTTCTTGCTTTATATAATTATAAAAAAAAGATTTACATTAATAACCAAAAAACATAAGGAGAACAATCATGAGTAAAAACATCTTTAAATTAACAATAATAAAAAGTTTAGGTTTTCTTTTGGCCGGAGCAATCTTTTTGCTTCCTTTAAATGCAATGGCCTGTGGAGTTGGAAATTCCGGGGGTAGTGATTATGTGCCAAAGAGACAAGCGGCTTATTCATCCAACCAGACGGCATCAGCCGTTGAACCTGAGCAGGCAAAGAATATTGTAATCAATCATATAAAAAAACTTAACCCTGATCTTGGCATTGCCAATGTAAATGATGCCGGTGGTTTTTTTGAGGTAGAAATCATCAATCAAAACGATGAAGTGGTCCAGCTTCTCGGAGTGGATAAATACTCAGGCCGTCTAATGCTGTTAAACTGATTTAACCGGGAGATAAAGGAGATGAATCTCAAAAAAGCAGATCTATGCTATTTATTTTTGATAATATTTATCATAGCAGCTCTTCCTTTTGGAATATCTGCCTATGACCGATATGTCTGGAGTAAAAAAATTCCTGGGGAGACAAAAGTTTTTCATCTGACTGGTCATACAGAGAAAGGTTGGGTACTGGGAGGGATTCATGCTTCAGATGTCCTCATGGACAATCTGATTCCCAAAAAACAAACTCTGCCGGTTATCCGGGTACGTAAAGGAGATAATGTTGTACTCAAGCTGACCAGCAGTGATGTTGTGCATGGGTTCAGCCTCAAAGGATTTGGTATATTCATCAATGATGGGATTCATCCTGGCAAGCCTTCCACAGTTTCTTTTGTAGCGGACAGGTCAGGCACTTTTACATTTGCCTGCAATGCGATTTGCGGCAGTCATCATGAAAATATGTTTGGGACAATTATTGTTACAGCTTAGAACTGCGGTTTCTTAATTTTCAAATCAAAATATCTCGACCAGGAGGGCTATTAATGAAGAAGACGGGGTTTTGTACTATTTTGCTTAAGGTTGCTTTGGCGATCATAGCTATTTCTTTGATCATACCTCTGCCGGCATTGTCTTCCAGGAAAAAAAACATATCCGTCATTACAGGCGTTGTGGCATCTGACTTTGGAATGGTTGCCGATGCCCGTGTCAGGGTTTCCGGGAGTCAGAAATTTTCCCTGACAGATAAAAACGGCAGGTTTGTTATTGATAGACCCCCGCTTTTTTTTGAGCCCATAACCATAACAGCAGGTAAGGACGGATGGTTCAATAATGCAGTCAGGGTATTGCCTGGAAGTCAAAATGCCAATATCAGACTTTACCCCATACCAAATCAGGACAATCAGGCTTACCGATTTATCTCTCCGGCTGTCTGCGCCCGGTGTCATAACACCCTGGCCAAATACTGGGACAAATCCAAAATGGCCCATACCACCTCAAATGTAAAAGTGCTGAATATGTATAATGGCACGGATGCCACAGGCCGTAATCTGGCAGGTCCGGGGTTCAAGCTTGACAATCCGGATAAAAGTGGTGACTGCACTGTGTGCCATGCTCCTTCA
>CAXMTQ010000190.1:0-4663 GCA_964196205.1 uncultured Desulfobacula sp. | reverse complement strand
GCATCGGCCATATGTTTTGGATAGGGGCTTTTTTTTTCAATAGTTTTTATAGGGTAGACCTTTAATTTTCTAAAGTTTCTGAAACCTCAACAGCTCTTTTAATTATCATTTCAGCAGATTCAAGCCCTGCTTTATCTTCAAGGATTCCAAGTTTTACATTTTTTTCAAAAATACCGTGGCCATGCCTGCTGGATAAAACAGAAGCCCCTAAAGGACTGATTGAATGATGGCAGCCAACAGGAATCATATCAAAATTAAAAAATGCATACATATGAGAAAGATGGGTTGTTTCAAATCCTCCGTGTCTTTTCCAGGCAACTGCTGCACTTATGCCCACTTTATTTTTCAGTTTCCCGCCTGATATATTCCCAAAAATAAAAACCCGCATTCTGTCCAAAAGTGCAGCCATTCTGGCATTTGTACGCATATGATAAACAGGACTTGCAAATAAAAGAATATCTGCATCCTGTGCCATTTCAAATATAGGCTGTGCATCATCATCCAGGATACAATATTTATGTTCTTTTTGTTTCCCTATACAGGAATTGCAGTGAATACACTCTTTAATATCCCTCCCTGACAACTTAACTGATTTTGTATCACATCCAATATCTTTTGCTGTTTTCATCATGTGGTCAAGGAGTGTTTCTGTATTTCCTTTTTTTACAGGGCTTGATGATATGCCGAGAATTTGAGTCATATTTCCTCCAAGGTCTGAAATTATTATTTATGCTTATTTTAACATTTTCTGGTTTATGCCATTTCCCCTTTATTGCTCTAAGACTCTGATTCTGAACACCCAGTCTATCTACTTCTTTTCACTATTTTACTCAATATCTTTTTTTTACTGATAAAAACAGAGATAGTGATGCAAACAAAGAGAGTATTGATATGACTGAAGGAGGCTGTTTGATATATTCAAAACCGCACAACGTTGCGTTTAAATACGGTAATGCAGCGCTGCTATCTTGATCAAGATATGCAAAGCAATTGCACTGGGCATTTATTGGTTATTTAAAATTTCCAGTTTATAATTATTTACAAGCATGATTATTCTTTAAATTCTGTATCTGGCCGGAAAAGTTCATCCTCATCAGCAGTTATTAATTTTTGACAATGATGGCATACCATATTCAATCGTTGAACATTACCTTTAAAAAGAAATTTATCACAATGAGGGCAATGGTAATCTTTTAAATCGGGATTACTCTCCATTGGTGGAATCATTGGTTCTGTAACATTTGAATTGTTCATTATTGCTCGCAAAATATATTTAAATAGAATGTATCAATATATTATAAATACAGAAAAACCAAGTGATTTTTTAATCAAATTGATCTTGACTTTTAATTAAATACCCATTAATTTTAATTCCATCAAATGTTGGAAACATCTCTTTGTCATTTACAACTACTTGTTGATATCTTTTTTTATCAATGAAATTTTATTATTAATAATTCTTTATTTTCAGGAGGGATAGTATGGCTTTGAATCTCAAATCCATAGGAGAAAAGGTCGGCCCTTTTACCAAGGAGTATGAGCCCAAAGATGCAATGTTGTATGCTCTTGGTGTTGGTGCAGGTTTTCATGATCTGGAATATTGTTATGAAAAGAATCTCAAGGTTCTTCCAAGTTTTTCCATAGCATCAATTTTTGATACCATGGCAGAATTTGCAATTAAAGCCCAGGTGAATATGGCAGGCATTTTACATGGTGAGCAGGATCTTATCTTCCACAATCCAATTCCTCCCGAGGGCACACTCACAACAAACGGGCAGATTGACAATATTTATGATAAGGGCAAAGACAAAGGTGCTCTTGTGATAGGCAGAAGTGATACTTTCCACTCCAATGGAGAAAAACTGTTTACCAGCATATTTTCTCTTTTCTGCCGTCTTGATGGTGGATTTGATGGTGAGAAATCTTTGAAAACTGAATTTGAGTTTCCTAAAAGAGAACCTGATTTTATTGTGAAAGATACCCCTTTAACAGGTCAACCTCTTCTTTACAGGCTGTCCGGAGATATATTCCCCCTTCATGCTGATCCGAAATTTGCCAAAGCATCTGGATTTAAAAAACCAATTATGCATGGTCTATGTACCCATGGGTTTGCATGCAGAGCACTTTTAAACCAGCTGATTCCCAATGCAATAGAAAAGGCAAGACGTATGAAATGCCGCTTTTCAAATACTTTATATCCAGGCGTACCAATAGAAACACTTATCTGGAAAATAGAAGAAGGCAAAGCTGTGTGGAAAACCATAAACTCAGATACCAGAGAAGAGATTATTACCAATGGTCTTTTTGAATATGGTGATATCCCAAAGGATGAAATACGCTTTGATGACCGTGTAGCTGTTATCACAGGTGCAGGTGCCGGTCTGGGTCGAATATATGCACTTGAACTTGCAAAACGGGGGGCAAAAATTGTTGTAAATGATTATGGCGGGGCTTTTGATGGTTCAGGAAAAGGCTCTTCATCCCCTGCCCAGATGGTTGTGGATGAAATAAAAAAAGCAGGAGGTCAGGCTGTTGCCAATTACGACAATGTTGCAAATCCGGAGGGCGGCGAAAATATCATAAAAACTGCTCTGGATGCATTTGGTACAATTGATATTCTTATAAATAATGCCGGAATTTTAAGGGATAAAAGTATAGTTAAAATGAAGCCTGAGCAGTGGCAGTCAGTTCTGGATGTCCATCTTTCAGGTTCCTATAATGTAACCAGACCTGCATTTAAAATCATGAAGGAAAAAAGCTATGGAAGAATAATAATGACCACATCTGCAGCAGGTCTTTATGGCAATTTTGGCCAGACAAACTATTCTGCGGCCAAACTTGGTATTGTCGGTATGATGAATACTCTTAAACTTGAAGGGGCAAAATATGATATCATGATAAACACCATTGCTCCCATTGCTGCATCAAGACTTACCAAAGATATCATGCCCCCGGAACTTTTTGAGAAGAGCAAACCTGAATTTGTATCGCCAATGGTAGTATATCTATGCAGTGATGACTGCAATGAAACTGGGCAGATTTTTAATGCTGGCATGGGATTTTTTAATCGTGCTGCAATACTTACCGGAAAAGGCTTGCAGATTGGAAATCCAAAAAACCCTCCGACTCCTGAAATGATACATACAAATTTTGATAAAATTAACAATATGGAGAATGCACAGGAAATAACAGATGCCACAAATGCTGTACTCTCAATTCTCGAGCTTACTTCTGATAAAAAAGAAACAGGTACTGAGGATTCAAAGAGCAGTGCTCTTGATCCGGCGGCAATTTTTAACAATATGCTTGCGGCGTTTAATAAAGAAGCTGCGAAAGATGTTGATGTTATTTTTCAATTTAATGTCAAAGGCGCAAAGGGCGGTGACTGGATAGTTAAAGTTAAGAACAGCACATGTAATATCCAGGAAGGGAATTCTTTAAATCCTGATTGTACCCTGACCATCAGTGATGACAATTTTGTAAAACTTTTTACAGGAGCCATGACTTCCATGCAGGCATTTACATCGGGAAAGCTTTCCCTTGATGGTGACATTATGAAGTCTCAGCTTATTGAGAAATTATTCAATCTCAACAGTTAGCCAATACTTATGAGGAGACCCATGGCAACAGGATACTCGAAGAATTCGGGTATCCAAAAAATGAAATTGATGATTTGTTTAAAACAGATATTGTATAGAAAGTTATGAAAACACCCCTTGAACAGGCAAGACAAAACCCTGAATCCATGAAAGGCAAAATTC
Source organism: uncultured Desulfobacula sp. (assembly GCA_964196205.1). Classification (GTDB taxonomy): domain Bacteria; phylum Desulfobacterota; class Desulfobacteria; order Desulfobacterales; family Desulfobacteraceae; genus Desulfobacula. Next base: position 902 of record CAXMTQ010000190.1, on the reverse strand, counting down.
TTAACTCTGCCAGAAAGCTTTTCGGGCAATATGGATTTCACGGAACTACCACAAGAATGATAGCATCTGATGTTGGCATTGATATATCAACACTCTATTATCACTGGGGTGAAAAAGGCAATCTTTATGAGACTGTTGTCATTGATATGAACCATGGAATCAGAGCCAAGCTCTTAGAAGTTGAAAATATAATAAAGGAACTTCCTCTGGAACAACGTCTTGACATTGCCATAGATGAATTAGTTGATTATCTTTTTGAACATCCTGAATTGTCAAACCTTACTATTTTCAGATATTTTACAAAAAATCGTTATGACAGCAATTTTGATAAGGCTATTCCTGAATTTTTATATGATATCGCTTATTCCATGGGACTTTCCAAAACAAGAGACAAGATTCCCCCACCAGCAATAATGAAGGTCCTCAATATTATGAATTCAATACATAATTATGTGTCAGGAGAAGCATTTTTTCTGCCCATGCTGGGAATCGATCATAAAGAGTATATAGATCTCACCAAAAAAACCATTAAATTCTACAGTCTATCAAATTTTGTACATCGTTAGAAACAGAGGGGTCTTGACTTACATCCCTGCCCTGTCGAGCACAACAAAGCATTAAACTTATAAGGTGTGAGTTATGAGAAAGGTAGATCCGGCAGTGTCATCCTCACACATCACTAATTATTACTTTCCAATTGTTTCACTGTGTTTTTAACATCATTCATTATCCTGTCAAAAAGCTCTTTAACCGTGGGAATATCATGTATAAGCCCGATGGTCTGCCCCAAAGCAAGAATTCCTGCATCAAGGTCTCCATGATCAAACATTTTCCTTGCTTTTTTCCCTGCTGCAGCATCAAGGATAGCTTCAAAACCTTCATTTGCATCTTCAATTTCCTGA
>CAXMTQ010000189.1:0-4708 GCA_964196205.1 uncultured Desulfobacula sp. | reverse complement strand
CAAGGGCTACACAATCTTTAAAAGAGGGCAAATGGGAGAAAAAACTTCTCCAGGGCAGAGAACTCTTCAATAAAACCTATGGAGTTGTGGGTTTTGGAAATATCGGCTCCATTGCTGCAAACCTTGCCAAAGGGTTGAAAATGAAAGTCATTGTATTTGATCCCTACATATCCTCTGAGCATATTGAGAAAGCAGGATTTGAATATGTCTCCCTTGACCAGTTGTTTGAACGCTCTGATTATATTACCCTCCATGTTCCCAAATTAGAGGCTACAACTGATCTTCTTGATGCAAAAGCCTTTGCCAAAATGAAAGATGGTGTCATGGTAATCAATTGTGCCAGGGGCGGAATTATTAATGAGCCTGATCTTTATGATGCCATTAAGTCAGGAAAAGTTGCAGGAGCAGCCATTGATGTATTTGTCACAGAACCTCCGACAGATCATCCCCTGCTGACCCTTGACCAGGTCATAGCAACACCTCATCTTGGGGCATCAACAAAAGAGGCACAGACAAATGTAGCAGTGGCCGCTGCAAACCAGATTATTGCATATCTACTGCATGATACTGTAATAAATGCTGTAAATGTTCCATCTGTAACCGGAGAGATTTTAAAACAGCTTAAACCCTTTATATATCTTGCTGAAAAAATGGGAATAATGGCAGGGCAGATTGTCAAGGGGCAGGTCAAATCTGTTGATATTGAATATATTGGCACATTCCCTGACCTGGATCTTAAACCAGTTACCATAGCAGGAATCAAAGAGTTACTTGCTCAGTTTGTCCAGCATGAAGTTAATTCTGTTAATGCAATCTCCCTTGCCAATGAAACAGGAATTAAAATTTCAGAATCAACCTCCAGGGAAGCTGGAAATTTTTTAAATTTAATCAGGATTACCGTGGTAACCCGGGAAAAAACCAATATCCTTGAGGGTACTATTTTTGGAAAAGATGATGCCAGGATTGTCAGGATTAATAAATTCCGCCTTGAAGCTATTCCCCAAGGACATCTGGCAGTAATTCACAATATTGACAGACCTGGATCCATCGGTTCCATGGGTGTAACCCTTGGAAAACACAATATTAATATTTCAGGCATGACAGTGGGAAAAGAAGAAGGCGGAGAACATAATTTTATTGTTTTGAAAACAGATACTCCTGTACCTGCTGAAGTGGTCAAGGAAATTGAGGATCTTGAACTTGTTGTAAGTATGAAAACCTTTGAGCTTTAGAGGTGAGTGAGATGTGAGATATGAATCTTATTGTTCTGAAAAAAAATGATTTTATTGACAATGAGAATGTAATACTCAAGGAGAGGCGCTTTAAACATTTAAAAAGAATCAACAAGGTAAAAAAAAATCAGGAACTCTCCTGTGGCCTTTTAAATGGTAAAATCGGTACGGGTAAGATTACAACAATTTCAGACAATTCCCTTGGAATGAGAGTCTCTCTTGAAAGCGATCCCCCGGTGCCTTTGCCTTTGACCCTTGTTTTATCACTTCCAAGACCTAAAATGCTCAAACGCATTATTGAAAATATTACAAGCCTGGGAGTTAAAAAAATTTATCTGATAAATTCCTGGAGAGTGGAAAAAAGCTATTGGCAAAGCCCTGTGCTTAATGAAGACCAGCTTGAACAATATATGATTCTTGGATTAGAGCAAAGCTGCGATACAATTTTACCAGCAATTTATCAAAAAAGGTTTTTTACTCAGTTTGTCAAGGATGAACTACCCTTGATCTCAAAGGACAGCATATGCATTACAGCACATCCAAAAGCTTTTAAAAAATGTCCGTCCAGTGTAAAAAACAGGACAACCCTTGTAATAGGTCCTGAAGGAGGTTTCATTGATAAGGAAGTTGAAACATTGGAAAATATTGGATTTTCAAGCTGTCATATCGGGCAGAGGATTTTAAAGGTTGAAACGGCTGTGATCTCTTTGATTACACGGCTTTTTTTATAAAACGGAGACTTCATGAACCAAAAAAAGAAAATAAATAAAGAGCGGCAGATGTCCTATGAAAGCCTGCCTCCAGGCGTAAAAGAGAGCTTGACACAAGAGGAAAAAGAACTTTTTTTAAATGCTGGACAGTGGCCTGAGTCCCTTTTTGAAAAGCTTGAGGAATTCATAATCAAAGGCTGAACTGCTTGATTCAGGCTCTCCTCCATTAGAAATGGACTAAATTATTTTTCAGTCTTCCCCCTGTTTTTTATTTTCAAGAAACTCCCATCTTTCATAGAGAATACTAACCTGTTCCTGGGATTGTTTAAGCTTTAAACAAAAGAGTTTCATCTTTTCAGGATTATTGATTATTTCAGTATCCTGTATTTTATGGGTTAATTTTTCAACCATCTCTTCTTGCTCCAGAATTTTCTCTTCAATATTCTCTAATTCATATTTTTCTTTATAGGTAAAATTTATGGGGGTTGATTTTTTCTTTTTTACTATTTTTTTAGTTTTTTGTTGTTTTTCAAATTTTTTTTTATGGCGGTGGTGCAGAATCTGATCAAAATTTTTAAAAAACTGTGCATCTCCGACAGAATCAAGATATAGAATTTTATGGCAGACACTGTCCATGAGAAAACGGTCATGGGATACAATAACAACAGCTCCTGGGAATTGTCTTATGCTTTCTTCAAGAACTTCAAGGGATAAAATATCAAGGTCATTGGTTGGTTCATCAAGAAAAAGAATATCACAGGGTGCAAGCATGATATTGGCAAGCAGGATTCTTGCTTTTTCACCTCCGGAAAGTTTTTTAACCTTCATATCAAGCTGATCAGGCATGAATAAAAATTTCTTTGCCCAGGTAACAACATGAACTGGCTTACCTTTATAATTCACACTGTCTCCGCCTGCTGGACTTAAAGCCTGTTTCAGTGTTGATTCAGGATTCAGCTTAGAACGATTTTGGCCAAACACAGCAATTTCTAAATTTTCCGCCCATTGAATTTTACCTTCATCCGGCTGAATTCTTTTTTCCAGAATTGATAAAAAGGTTGACTTGCCGCTGCCGTTTTCCCCAACAACTCCAAGGCATAATTTTGGTCCGAGTTCAAAGCTGATATCAGAAAAGAGTTTTTTCCCATTTATGCTCTTTTTAAGATGAAATGCCTTTAACAATTTTTTTGTCTGCCTGCCTGTAGCATGGAAATCAATATCCACCACAGCAGTATCCTGATTTTTCTGTTTTAAAGTATTGAGCTGGCTCCTTAAATTGTAAGCCTGTTCAATTCGGTACTTGGCTTTAGTACTTCTTGCTTTGGGACCCTGGCGCAACCATTCATCTTCCCTTCTCATTTTACTTGATAGTGATGCCTGCTGGTTTTGCTGTGCCTTTAAAACTTTTTTTCTCTCTTTATCAAATTTTTTATACTGCCCCTGGACTTTAAAAAACCCCAAAGGATAATATTTGCCAATTTCCATGACATTGAGACAGATATTTTCTAAGAATGCACGATCATGGCTTACAACTATAAAAGAGAACCTGGCGGTTTTTAAAATTTCTTCCAACCATAAGATTCCATTTATATCAAGATGATTGGTTGGTTCATCCAACAAAAGAATATCGGGTCTGCAGCAAAGAGCCCTTGTAATTGCCAGTTTTTTTTGCCACCCTCCGGATAAATTTCCCGCCAGCATGTTGGTATCGGTAAACCCGCCTTTCCCAAGAGATGTCTGAACAATCTTATGGCGCTCTCTTCCATCAACAATGTTGTTATTGACACTATCATATAAAATCTCTTCCACTGTTTTTTCTGGATCAAGGCTGTCTTCCTGGGGGAGATATATAAATTTCAAACTTGTTTTACCAACTATCTGACCTTCATCAGGTTCAATCGCTCCTGCAATAAGTTTCAGCAGTGTAGATTTACCTGAACCATTCATTCCCACGAGTCCAAGTTGTTCATTGAATTTAAAATCAATGGAAAGATCCTGGAAAAGTGTATCATCTCCATAGGTTTTAGAGATATTTTTAAGGCTGAAAATTAAACCCATGACTATTTTTTTTGCATTTTTTTCATTTTTTGCAAAGATTTTTTAAACTCTTTGCAGGGATCTTCATAGGAGACCCTTTGGGTGAACCACAAAAAATCTGCCGGAGGCTTTTTTTTAAAGCCTTGAAGTTCAAGGGGTTGAGTATATTCTGACAGGTTTGATGGTTTTACACTGATTTCCTGCAGGGCAATGTTGACTTGTGTAATATTTTGGTCAATCTCTTTAACCCTGCTAATTACTCCAAGACCATATTCAGTATGCCCTCCCCCAATTATAATAACAACAGGCCCTTTGCCATGTTTTACAAGTTGAGTAATGGAGAGTGCCATTTTATCGTTTCTTGCTCTCCAGGTGTCATATAATCTTGACTGCATATTTTCATTTCCCATACCACAGTGGACAGCTTTAAATATGGAAAACATATAATCTTTATATGCTTTATCAGACAGGTGGGTGGAAAAGATCATATCCTTTTCAATGGAAGAGATATTATCAATGCCTTTGCGTGTAACTCTTTTTTTTAAGGTGGTTGGAAGGTCAATTCCTGCCACTTTAAGATTTTCATCCTTTGCAATGGTTAAAAGATCAAAATAGTATTTCCACATTTCATCTGACTGTCTGTCCCAGCCAAGTTTTCTTCTCAGGTCAGCTTCTATAATTTTTTCTATGTTTTCAGGGTGATCAGCCTCTCCTGAATCAATGAAATTC
>CAXMTQ010000188.1:0-4753 GCA_964196205.1 uncultured Desulfobacula sp. | reverse complement strand
GGTAGATGGCATACAGTTTTTGAAGAACAAGATCAGGTTACAGTTGATGGAAAAGAAATTAGAAAGAAAAATCCTGACAAGTGGACCTAGATTGAAAAGTTTTTCATTACTTGCATTTTTAATAATTTCATCTGTTATTTTATTTATGAGAAAATTATCCGGAGTGCATTCACCGCTGACAACACTCTCTCCAAATCCCCAATTGGCATCAATTGCAATGGCAGATGTATCACCTGTAGCTGGATTCATAGTAAACATTACACCTGCGGTCCATGCATTTGCCATTTTCTGGATACCAACGGAAATCTCCACCTGTTCATGGTCAAAGCCCATTTTTGTTCTATAATAGATTGCCCGGGAGGTAAAAAGGCTTGACCAGCATTTTTTTACATGCTTGAAAATATCATCCACACCTCTTATCCATAAAAAAGTATCCTGCTGGCCTGCAAAACTTGCTCCTGGAAGATCCTCAGCTGTTGCACTTGATCTGACAGCCACAGGCACTGCCGGGACATTGCTTTTTTTAGAAAGTCTTCTGTAAAATTCTCCTATATAATCCTGCAACTCATAACCCATTGATGTGTTTTCAATGATTGCCCGGATTTTTTTACTTGCTTTTTCTCCAGATACTACATCATCGGCTGTGACGCTTTTCAAAGCATCAAATATCTCTTTTTTAATTTTTCCCTGCTCCAAAAACAGGTTATATGCTTTAGTGGTGACTGCATAACCCGGAGGGACAGGGATGCCAGCCTTGATCAATTCGCCAAGGCTGGCATTTTTACCACCGACAAGGGGAATGGATTGAAGATCACACTCTTCAAACCAGAGAACATAGTCTTGTCTTTTTTTCATGATGTTAACTTACCTTTCGATGTAAACTCTGCCGGTATCGCCATTAACCTTAATTTTCATGCCGGACTTAATAATAGCTGTTCCCTGTCCTGTTCCAACAACTGCAGGCATACCATATTCACGGCAGACAATTGCTGCATGGCACATAATTCCACCAACATCTGTGACAACGGCTTTAATTTTCTGGAATACTGGGGCCCAGGATGGTGAAGTGGTTGGTGACACCAGGATCTCACCTTCTTTGAGCTCTCCAATATCTTTAACGGACCGGCAGACCCTTGCAATACCTTCAACAACTCCGGGTGAGCCTGCAAATCCCTCCATTTCATTAACTTTATCAGGATCACCAATCTCTTTTAATTTTGCCCATGCTGCCATGCTTTCATTGGTCACACCCCAGAGAACAGTGGTAAACGGCTCTGCAATGACTTCAGGAGGTGTTCCAACTGCAGGAACGGCACGGTGTTCCTTAAATTTTTGATATACGCCTTTTCTCCATTCAATTTCTTCAGGCCAGTGAAGCGGTCCGTATCCCTTTGTACCTGTTGCCCAGGATGTAACAACGTCCCACAGGGCTTCTTTGATTTCACTTCGGGACAAATACCAGATATCTTCCTGGCCTTTAATGAAATTAGCCTTGACCATGATGGCGGAAACTTCTCTCATTTTATTCCAGAAAATAGAATGGAACCAGTGCTCTACATAGAACATATGGTCTTCAACATAGGGAAATACCAGTTCAGCTGTACCATGGAGCTGATCAAAGGTTTGTCTGTCTTCATCCGTTTTTAAAAGGCCCCTGTATTCCTGAATCAATAGTTTACGTTCCGCCTGGATTTTTTCCAGCGGCCTGTCAATGGATATTCCTTGACTGACTTTATCAATATAAATCCTGACAGAGCTTAACGGAATATTCAGGTCATCATTCCATGAAATATCCTGGTGATACCAACCGGTTCCTGTTGAAATATTGAACCATGGATTTTTAGCTTCATCCCAGGCACTGATCCATTTTTTACCATTGTCAGAACCTGAAAGATCTGAGATAACAGCTTCAACATCTTTGGTATCGTCTCCTATCTGTGAAACAAGATCGAATTCAACAGCCAGTTTGGCCAGCTTTTTCAATTCATCATCGGGCCGGTATAAAATAACATCAATACCCGCTACCATCTGGGTAATCTTCTGGAGTGGAATATCGGGGAATGCCTTGGTACAGAAATCAACAAAGGTGACATAGGAAGCATATCCGAGATTTAAAAACTCAAAATGATACTGCCAGCATCGAATGCCTAGATCTATCAGTGTGTCATAGTTTTTCAACAGTTCATAACCACTTGAGGTGCCAAGACCATTTTTAACAACAGAGATATCGTCCAGTTCAGGCAGAGGTTTGATCTCGATATTTTCAATGTCTGAGATAATGCCTTTCATCTTGCCTTCCCACTGCTCTATCAGCTTATCCCAATTTTCATAATAATACCCCGCTCGTTCCATGAACTGGGGAATCCGTTTTTCCACTTCAGCAGGATCTGTCACAGGTACAGGAGAGATATAAACATTTCCATTGATAATTCTGTGGTCGACGCCCATTACCGGGGGTATGGAAAAAATCCGGTGATTGAACTGGGACAAGGCCAAAAACCATGCTTCATCCCAGATAATATCAAAGGGGTATAATGGCTCAGGATAGTGAAGCGCGTCGTTGAACCAGAACGTATTGTTCTCATACTCTTCTCTTTCTTTATCTTTTGTCGTAAAAAAGTAATGGTAGGGATACATTCTCTCCCATCCTTCTGTCCCTGGAATTGTCTCAATTTCATGGGGATTTGGAAATTTGCTATCAGCCATTTTTGATCTCCTTAAAAAAAATTAAAGTATTAAACCTGACCCGATTACATCAAATCATACCTGTAAACAACCAGGGACATATAAACAAAAGCAAGATAAAGGCAGTAACCGTACAAAGCAATCCAGGCCAAGAGAACAAGTATGATACAAGACAGTAATATTTCTTGACAAAAAAACTGTCAATTCATATAAATTTATAATATGTATAAGTTTTTCTTATATTAAATTGTATATAAATGGAAAATCAGCATTATGATCAACCTAAACCAGTTAAGAGCTTTTTACTATGTTGCAAAACACTCAAGTTATACCCTTGCTGCAAAAAAACTGTTTATCTCCCAGCCTGCAGTAACTGCCCAGGTTAAACTTTTTGAAAATCACCATGACCTGAAACTGTTTAATAAGCATAAGAAAAAACTCATTTTAACCCATCCTGGAAAATTATTGTTTGAAAAAGCAGAAGAGATTTTTAAAGTTGAAGATGAGCTTGATAATACACTTGCTCAGATAAAAAAGACAAATCATGGGCTTCTTGAAATCGGGTGTACAAAAGTCTATGCAAAACATATCATGCCCTCTATTATCTCCCTTTTCCACAGGGCATACCCTGATATCAAAATAATCCTTGAAGAAGGCAGTTCCATGTCCATGATAAACAGCCTGCGTGATTTTAAAAATGAGATAATAATTGTGGCGCAAATGAATATAAATGATTCAAGGATCAAATTTATCCCCATCAGTCAAGAAGAGATTGTTGTTGTTCTTCCCAAGGGCCATCCATTAATTAAAAAGAGAGACATCCAGTTTAAGGATGTTGTGAAACAACCTGTTATAATGAAAGGAGAAGGATCTGGAACACGCAAAAAAATAGTGGATCTTTTTAAGGAACACAATGCCAGCCCCAATATCTCTATGGAATCCAATAATACTGAATTCATAACTGACCTGGTAGAGAGGGGAGAGGGAATCTCTTTTCTTGTCAAGCCTGCAACAGATCAAAAAGTCAAAGAAAAAAAGCTTATTGTCCGTAAATTCAAAGATACAAAGATATATCTTGATGTCAGCCTGGCCTACATGAAAAAAACAACTTTATCTCCTGCTGCCAGAGCATTTTGCGATGTTGTCAAAAATTCATTTATTGAAAAAACTCCCCAGGGTGGAATTGGATCAATCATGGCAGGAATTCTTGCCAGGCATCGCCAGAATGAATAAACACTTTATAGTAAGAGACAAACCTATTTTTTATTAAAGATCTCTTTTTCCCCTGTTACATAGTATGTTATTGGATTGTCTTGATCATCCACCACACATATATTTACAAATTCGCCTTCCTGGATTTCAGGGGCATCTGTTCTGGTGGCCTCAAGAAGCTTCCAGGCATATCTCCAGGTAGTGACATCAGAATCAAGCCCTGCAGTATTCATCTCCGGTGAATACTGGGTTACAAGTTCAGAGTCCACAAGCTGCTGATATTTAACTCGAAACTGCTTTGGTTTCACAATCCACTGTTCTTCAACTAATTTCATCCCTGCTGCAAGTTTCATAAATTACTCCTTACCCTGCAATTGAGTTTTTTGTGATTCAAAATTATAAATGCTTTCATCCTCCATGTCATTTTCTGAAGAGTGTAGAGCTTCATGGTGAAAAATATCCATTTGTGTATGGGCAAAGGCAATTTTTTCCTGGGCAAACTTATATATTACCTTTTCATTGAGATCACATCGTGTGGGCCAGTATTTTATATTGTTTACCCAGCACCTGGCTCCAATTTCAATGCCGCTTGGTGTCAGGTTCATGGTATAAATCTGTGGAGACGGCTTGTTCAGGACTCTGGCATCTCCTACCATAATCATTTCAAGAACCTGTTTTGCCCTTACCAGATCCTGATCATATCCTATGACAATATCAATTTTTACACGTCTTGTTTTTGTATAGTGGTAGTTCATGACAATATCATTAAGAATAGTTCTATTGGGTACAAAAAATGTTTTCCCGTCAAAGGTCCGCATCCGGGTATTTAAAATTGTAGTAGCTTCAATTTTCCCAA
>CAXMTQ010000187.1:0-4770 GCA_964196205.1 uncultured Desulfobacula sp. | reverse complement strand
CCCTTTTATAATCCTGGGGAGGTACCTGATCGATCACATCAACATCACCGGAGAGAAGTGCTGCAACTCTTGTGGCATTCTCTTTAATCGGTGTAAGAATAAACGTATCTACATTACCTTTTGAATTTTTATCCCAGTAATCGTTAAACCGTGTAAATACGGTTTTCAAACCCTGCTCAAAACTTTTAACGACAAATACGCCGGTTCCGGATTCATTCCCATTTGCAAAGGTATGGGTGGTTTTAACACAGGCATCCTTGGGCTGGCCATTCTCATCGGTTCCTGTATAGAACTCAGAATCCATGGCAAAAAAGTAGGTTGCCATATTAAGGAGAAGTGCATAGGGTTTTGTTGTAACAACATCTACAGTATAATCATCAATAATACCGATTCCAACAAATGGTTCAAGAAGACCCTTGAAATCAACACTTTTTTTCATGCGGTCAAATGACCATTTTACATCTTTAGCCGTAAATGTGTTACCGCTGTGAAACTTGACACCTTCTCTTAGATAAAAACGAACTCTATATTCGTTAATTCTTTCCCACTTTGTCGCTAAACGAGGTTCAAATTTACCATCCTGTGTCCATCGTACAAGTGGATCAAACACCCAGTGAGAAAGCTGAAGCATTCCACCGGAAAGCTGCACCTGGGGATCAAGTGATACAGGATCTGCAGCAAAACCCGCTTTTAAGGTCTTGGCGCCGGCAGTTGCTGTGAAAGATAATGCCATGAAGAGGCATACTAATAATAAACCTAATTTTTTCATTCCATCCTCCATAATCTAATTAATATTTTGTCAAAAGGTATTAAAAACAACCCAACCCTTTAACCCTGAAAAACTTCACATGTTCAAATAATTAGAAATATCAAAATTCAATTATGGGGTCAAGCAAAAGAGAAATATATTATGAATTGATTTGTATTGTGAGAAGTTCGCTGGATAATATAAATTATTCAAAATTTATAAAAATAATTATTGACACATTTAAAATTTAGTGTAATGTAATGAATGAGTATTCATTTTTAATTAGATAGGCTTAAATGGGTAATGCTTTGATTTATGACAACCAATATTTTTGATAACTTTCTATTTTTATTGACTGAAACAGTGTATAAATATGATATTAAAACTTGTTTTGAAAAAAAATTAACTTGTACTATTTCAATGAGCATTGATTCATTAACCGGCATACAACATTTATAGTATTTAAATCTTGAAACATAAATATCAGGAGGTATTTAAAAATGACACAACTGATTTCCGATAAAAGGGATATTGAATTTGTAATCCATGAGCAGCTTGACGCTCAAAAACTTTCTAAACTTAATGAAAATTTTGCTGACTTTAATAAAAAAACCATTGATCTTGTTATTTCAGAAGCAAAGAACTTTGCAGTCAAAGAACTGCTGCCTGCAAACAAAGAGGGGGATGAACAGGGTTGTACACTTGAAAACGGCAAGGTAACCACACCTGACTCTTTTAAACGGCTTTATAAAATATTTAATGAGGGTGAGTGGCTTGCTGTAACAGAAGATCCTGAATGGGGCGGCCAGGGAATGCCAAGAACTGTTGCATCTGCTGCTGCCGAGTATTTTATGGGCGCCAATTTCTCTTTTATGATGTATCCCGGGTTAACCCAGGGAGCAGGCCACCTTGTGGAACACTTTGGCACAAAAGAACAAAAAGATATTTATCTTGAAAACATGTACACAGGCAAATGGTCAGGAACCATGCTTTTAACAGAACCAGACGCAGGTTCTGATGTTGGTGCTTTAACAACAAAAGCTGTCAGAAATGAGGATGGAACTTTTTCCATTACCGGTGAAAAAATATTTATTTCAGGTGGAGAACATGATCTTACAGAAAATATTATTCATCCGGTTCTTGCAAGAATAGAAGGCGCACCTGAAGGCACAAAAGGAATTTCTCTGTTCCTTGTTCCAAAATTTCGTGTAAATGAAGATGGAACACCCGGTGAATTTAATGATGTAATCTGCACAGGCATAGAACACAAACTCGGTATTCATGGGAACAGCACATGCTCACTTTCCCTTGGTTCCAAAGGTGATTGTATTGGTACTCTTCTTGGTGAAGAGAACAAAGGCATGAAAGCCATGTTTCTGATGATGAACGAAGCAAGACGTCTTGTTGGATTCCAGGGATTTGGATGTGCGACTGCTGCCTATATGTATGCCCTTGATTATGCAAAAAACAGGATACAGGGCAAAAACCTCCTTGAATTCATGAACCCTGATGCTAAATCCGTATCCATCATAAATCACCCTGATATCAGAAGACAATTGATGATGATGAAGGTAAATGTAGAAGGTATGAGATCTCTTCTCTATTTTGTTCAATATTGTGCCGACATGGCTCGTCATGCACCTACACAGGAAGAGAAAGAGAAATACGACGGGTTTGTGGAGGTATTGACTCCCATTGCCAAAGGCTATGTAACAGACCGGTCGTTTGAAATATGCAGCACAGGCATGCAGATTTACGGCGGTTACGGGTATATTGAAGAGTATCCCATATCACAGCTTTTAAGAGATTGCAGGATAACCTTGATCTATGAAGGAACAAACGGTATCCAGGCCATGGATCTTCTTGGAAGAAAACTTGGGTTGAAAAAAGGTAAACCCATCATGGATCTATTCGTTGCAATGCAAAAATCAGTTGCTGAAGCAAAAGCCATACCTGAGCTTGAAAATATGACTGTTAAAGTTGAGGAAGCCATCAATAAACTTGCAGAAGTTGCCATTCACATGGGTCAGACTGCCATGTCAGACAAGGCATTAAATGCCTTTGCCAATGCTCATCCTTTCCAGGATGCAACAGGTGATGTCACAATGGCATGGATGCTGCTCTGGAGAGCCACCATTGCTGCACAAAAACTAGAAAAAGCTAAAAAGAAAGATAAATCCTTTTACGAGGGAATAATCAAATCATTGCAATTCTATGTTGACACCCAGCTTCCCATAACTCTTGGCAGATTTAATGCCCTGATGAACACCAGCAGTGCTGCAATTGATATAGATGAAAACATGTTCCCCAGTTAAATAGTATCGGCCGAAACCTGCTAATTTGAACAATTATCAGGTTTTCGGTCGGGCACTGTTCTAATTTATTTTCAAAAATGTTATGGTCTCTTAATGTAATTTAAACTATAAACACCCAGGGAGAACAGACAGATGAAAAACTTCAAAGCAAATGGACTTCCTCTGTTGATCGGCAGCCTTCCCATGGAAAACCATGAAGAGGCAACAAAACTTGTACTTGAGCATACACCGGATATCCCTTTATGGGTGCAGCTGCCAGGCTACAAAGAAGAAGGCATGATCAGTCAGTTTCTTCCAGGACTCCCCGGATTCAGAAGTGATACAGATAAATATATTCTTGATACATCAAAACCTGAATTTGATGAAGAATTCCTTGAATTTTTTGAAGAGTATTTATCTATATCAGAAACAGGGGCAGATATCCAGACATCAAGGTTTGCCCTGTCAGGTTCAAGGGCAAGAGGTTTTGTAGAATTTTTAAAACAGATTGATGAAAAAAAATCTTCTTTTAAAGCTCTCAAAGGTCAGGTAACAGGCCCTATAACTTTTGGAACTGCGGTAAAAGATGAACAGGGTAGAGATATTTTTTATAATGACCAGCTGCGGGATGCTGCCATAAAAAAACTTGCCTTAAATGCCAGATGGCAGGCTTCTGAATTTTCAAAACGGGGTGCTGTCCCTGTTATTTTCCTTGATGAACCTGCTCTTGCAGGATTTGGGACTTCTGCATATATAACCATAACCAAAGAAGATGTCACACAAAGTATGGATGAGATTACCCAGGAGATACATGCCCAGGACGGTCTTGCAGGCGTTCATGTCTGTGCAAATACTCAATGGGATATGCTCTTAGATTCAACAATTGATATTATCAGCTTTGATGCATTCTCCTATTTTGACAAATTTATTCTTTTTCCTGAATTGATAAGAACATATTTCAACCATGGAAAAATTATTGCCTGGGGAATTGTTCCAACAGATAAAGCAGAAGTAATTGCAGAGCAGACTACTAAAGGTCTTGTTCAAAAACTCAATGACCAGATGGATGAGCTCTCCAGTAAAACAGGAATTGATAAAAAAACCATTATATCACAATCTTTTATAACCCCAAGCTGTGGTACAGGTTCTCTTGATCTTGATTCAGCAAAAAAAGTATTAAAGCTGACAAAAGAAGTGTCAGATGCATTCAGATTAGAATAGAGCTACCGGTTTTCTTTTAAGGCTTCAGCTGAAAAATCCTTTGAACGTCTTTCAATATTTTCAAAATATTTGGGATAAGCTTTTTTTACAGTACGCATAATAGTGTCCCAGGGTAAATCTGCAGAACTCCCATGATCTTTTACATATTCCATATGTTTATTCCCTGATTTATCAAGGGGATGGAATATAGAATCTTTAGTACCGTCAAACTCCAGGGGTCTTACATTGAAATTATTGCAAAGCTCGATATTAAATGCAGGAGTTGCCTTTACCCATTGATTATTGAGAAACAACTCTGTAAAGCCGTGATAAAAAAAGGTATCCGTACCCATTAATTCTTTGAGTTTTTCTGTATTTAGATGATTTTGAACATCGGCAAATCCAAGTCTTGCAGGAATCTGCTGACTTCTTGCACATGCAGCAAGAAGCACTGCTTTGGCCACACAATATCCATCTCCTTTTTTTAAAACAGAGCTTGCCTTCATACACTCTTTTGCAGGCTCAATG
>CAXMTQ010000186.1:0-4772 GCA_964196205.1 uncultured Desulfobacula sp. | reverse complement strand
CACATCAGTGTGCCGGTTTCGGATTCAAACTTAATGCCGGGATTTATGACCAAAGTTACATCCATCATACTTGGCGTAAGGGCAACCCTTGATTTTTTCTGTGTTTTATTTTTTATTTCAGAGAGCAGCATCAAGTATTTGAGTAAAAAGAGTGGGAGTAATATTATATTTTTTACACTCATTTTGAAATTCCAGCTCACTGTATTGTATCTGGCAGTGGGTACAGGCTGTACAGATATAATCTGCCTTTGCTTCTATTGCCGCACGTAATTTGGAGTCAAGTATTTTCAAAGAGAGGTATCTGTTTCTTTCTAAAATCGGATTTCCGCAGCATTCAGTACTTTTTGACCACTCAACACTTTTATATCCGGTTATATTTATAAGTTCTTCAAAAATCTGTGGAACATGAGGATTGTCAAATCCTGTAACACTGAATGGTCTTAGGGCATGGCATCCATATTGAGTGACAACTCTTTTTTCCGGCAGTCTTTTTTTAATCCTCTTTTTAATTTGAGAAATTCCAATATCATTATATAAAAAGGAGAGAAGATGTTTGGTCTTAGTATTTCCATCCCAGAAAAGATTCTCCCTTGCCAGCAGTTCATTGAGTTTTTGTTTTAAATTTTTGTCTTCTGTTGTTTTATTCCCAAGATCATTCCATTGCAGGGATGCATATTTAAGCTGGCCATAACAGCATTTACAGGGAGTTATAATATCAAGCTTATATTGTCCGGCAATGGCAAGGTTTCTTATGGAAGAGAACAGGGAGATTTCAAAATCATTGTCTCTTGCAGGATAGCCACAACAATTAAATGGCAGTTCAACAAGTTCAACTGAAAGTTTTTCCATGATTGATTTAAAGGATAGATCATACTCTTTTAAATAGAAATTTATTTTGCATCCAGGGAAATATGCAAGCTTCATGACTTATCCACCTTTGCCTGTCTAAGTTCTATAAGGATATCTGTAACTTTAATCTCACTGGGACAACTCTCCTGGCATGAATAGCATGTCAGGCAGTTGTTAACCATTTGAGTCTTTGCAGCCATCTGTTTTTTACCGAGTCTTAACAAATTCATGATCTGCTGGGGAGTCATATCATTTTCACTGTTTGAACAATAGCCGACAACAGGGCATACATTAGTGCAGATAGTACACTGGACACAATTTTTAAAAGAGGTCGGGCTGAAGAGGATATCATGTTCTTTTGCAAACTGTATGGTGTCCGGTTGGCCGGCAGTTTCTGGAATAGTTTGATTTAAAGTGTATGAAAGCTTTTCCCATAAACTTTGTAAATCAATATTTGAAGGGCAGATATCTGTGCAGTTGTTGCATCTTGTACATTCATTATTGGAAATTTTTATTCTGTTCAGCTCTTCAAGGTCAAGATGCGCTCCTGATGTGATTTTTTTAAAAGCATTTATTTTATAATGGGGCAGAACTTTGATATTATCTGCAATCACAAAGTTAGGGTAAACACTGCAGACATCAGAACATATCCTGCAGTCTGTGCAAGCCGCAAGAGTGAGAGAATCAAAAACAATATCCCGGTTTTGAAAGGTTCCTACATCTGCCTGCTGTTTCAAGCTTGCAAAAGGAATTAAAAAAATATGAAACAGTCGTGAAAAAGGAAGGGATATAAGCATGAGAAAACTAAGCAGATAATGAATATGGTAAAGATATCTATCTGCACGATAATGGTTTAAAACTGAACCTATTTTTTTTAAACCATCAGATAAGATATTTGATACAAAGGCACTTGATATTTTTGAATGACAGTCAAGACAGAAATCCTCATTTAAAATTCTACCTTCTTCCATGGCTTCTTCAGAGCTTACAGGAGCTTGTTCAAATACAACATTATAGTTTTTTTCCCAGTAAACTCTAAGATCATTAAGACCGAAATCTTCATCAAGGTCAGAAAAATCTTCAACCATTTCCATGAAAATCGGTTCTGATACTATTTTACTGGTTTCAAGTATAAACCCTGAACAAATTATTAAAAGAATGACAAATATGGAAAATAGATTGTTATATTCACCTTTTACTCTCTGGTCAGATTTTGCCCTGTAAAATTTTTTTAATAAAAAGCCAATGCAGCCAACTGCCACGAGAAAGCCGGCAAAGTTTCTTAAAAACTGATAAGGATCAACAGTTGGCTCATAAGAGCTAAAAAGCTTCATTGAAATCAATTCATCAAGAGCATGAAAAAGCAGCAAAAATATAAAACCTGTAAAAACAAGAAAATGAACAGCCCATCTTATCTTTGAAGCCTTGAACAGCTTTGTCTGAAAAATTGTGTTAAAAAGACCGGGAATAATATTAAACTTAAGATTTTTTAATTTGTGCCTTGCTGAACTGGTTCTATTTAATTTAAAAATTTGAAATAAAATCCCTGCCAGGGCAAGACTCAGTGAAATATATAGAGATATATCAAACATAATTTAAAATTAAACAGATTTTCCATCATTTGAGTTGTCAGCAGATGGCCTGTGGCTGTTATAAAAATCATTAACTGCTGTAAAAGCACTTAAAGCCGATACTCCTGAACCTGATTTAAGTCTTGCCCAGTCATTGTGGGCAAGAATTGCTCCCGCTGCATAAAGGTTTTTATGAAATACTGAACCATCAGTATTAACAGGTCTGAACACATTGTCTGTTTCAATACCAGAGGTGTTAATAAGATGCCCCTGCTTTTCAAAAAGATTCCTGTGGTGCCATAGATTCCTATGTTCCGGCTGGTGTACCGGCAGGTTGAAGATAGTTTCAAAAACTTGTTTTCTATGTGCATAAAGCCCGCCGCTCTGAAACCTTCCCGATGCAAGTACCACACATTCTGCTTTTATTCTGGTCTCAATATTTTGATTAACAGCATTTAAAATAAATTCATTCTCATTTATAATTTGAGATCTGATTTCTGCCTGACTTAAAAATTGGACCCTGTTATTTTTAAATTGTTTTGCAAATTGTCTTTCAAAGGCATTTTTTAATCTTAACCCTGGAATGGAAGGCGGCATCATTGGGATTTCAAAAATATCCAGGTTTGTCATTTTTTCAAGTTTTGTAAGAATATCTAAGCTTTTGTTGATTCCACAAACTGCCGGCATACCGAGAAGATCAGGTTTACAAGCACAGTTGGAAATCTTTTTTGCAATCTTTTCAAGGAAGATATCACTTTCAAACATGGAAGCCAGATGCATGGGGTGCAAAGCAGTTTTATCAGAGACATGTTCAATACTTAAAGTATGAACGCTGTTAAGCTTTCCTTTTAATTGTGCTGCAATCTGTCCTGCACTAAAGCCGGTTAAACCTTTAAAATCAATTATTAAAAGATTTTTACTTTTTTTAATCATTTGACATTTTTTTATGGTTTCAGGAACCAAAAAAGTGGGTTTAAATGTTCCGGCAGCTGTGAGAACAGAAATATTTCTGCCTTTTGAAGTCTCATATTCAAGTCCGGCTGATCTTAGATAATCAATTATAAAATCAAAACTTTTTAATATAGGTTTTAAGCCGGTTTTTGAATATGGATGATCAGGCATCTTTTTTTTCAGCAAATCAAGTCCTGTTTCAGGATTTGTTAAAAGAGTACCAGGGTCAAGGGGATACACACCAAGAAAATCAAACAGGCCGCTTGCAAAATAGAGCTGGGATGAATTGCCTGCCATTATGGTTTTTAATCCAAGTTCAGATGCTCTGGCACAGGCAGCCATACCGGCAAAACCAGCACCGATTATTAAAACATCACATGAAATATGTTCTCGGTTTTCTCTCATTATTTATACATAATCTTTACCTGTTATCTCTATCAGTATCTATGCTTCCTGCCTTTTGTCTCTATTTTATTTTCTCCAGTTTCCAGTTCAAGGCAGAACAGACCGCAATGTATCTTCTCTTTTAAAGAGGAGTGGATAAGGGTCTGGTCCCATAAAAGGGGATGCTCTCCCTTCCATCTTTCATTTAAAAAAAGTTTTAAATCATTTAGACCATTTGCAGCGGTATAATCTTTATTATCACAAAGGTGTGAAAGCAGCCTTACACTGCAATAAGTACCCTGGCATGTTCCTTTGCCGACTCTTGTCCTAACGGCAATTGATTCAAGATCTGGACGGCCGCCATTTTTTTTGATTGAATCAATCACTCTTTTTATAGCTTTTTCAGGCACCATTTCACATTCACAAAGATAAACATCATGGAGTGTTTTAGAATCAATGGAATCAGCCATAAACACACCTGGCTCTGACCATTCACCATCATGGGTGGAGGGTAAAGGTGTTGTTATTGTTTTACACGGTTGAGTAATACCATGTTTTTTACACACAATATCAGATGTCTTTTCTGCCATTAATCTGTATGTAGATAATTTGCCACCTGTTATTGTTATAAAATTATCTACCCCATCTTTTTTATGGTCAAGAAGTGTAAAACCACGGCTTACCTCTCTGTCATTGTCATCACTTCCCATACTGACCAAAGGACGAACACCTGCATATGCTCTGATATATCTGCTCTCTTTAAGGGCAGGAATCATCTGTCCGCCCTGTTCTATAATGTGGTCAACTTCATCAACAGCAGGATATATTCTGTCTGGATCTTCAATCCTTTTGGAAGTTGTTCCAAGAATTGATACAACACCGCCTGGTACCAGGATATCTCCGTCAGTGGGCATCCTTAATCTGTTTATCACTCTTTTAGTAATTCTTTGGCTTGTAACAAGAAGGCTTCCCATGGAAAACACCATGTTAACATTAATTCCAGCCATGGCAGCAATA
>CAXMTQ010000185.1:0-4784 GCA_964196205.1 uncultured Desulfobacula sp. | reverse complement strand
CCTGAACTCTTTGGAAAAACCTTCACTCATATCTTTTAGCGGGATGCCGGAAGTGTTTGAGCTTACAATGGCATCTTTTTTTCTTAATTTTTCAACTTTTGTAAAAAGTTCTCTTTTAATTTTAAGATTTTCAACTACAACTTCAATAATCCAGTCGCACTCTTTTAAAGTATCAATATCATCTTCAAGATTTCCAATAGATATTAAACCTGCATCTTTTTTATTAAAAAACAGAGAAGGAGCGGAAGCCAGAGCTCCATCCAGGCCTGCTTTTACCATACGGTTACGGGCAACAGGATCCTTTTTTTCTTCATCATTTAAGTCAAATGGAACAATATCCAGAAGCTGCACTTTTACTCCAGCGCCGGCAAGAAGGGCAGCGATGCCGCCTCCCATTATTCCAGAGCCTATTACTGCGGCTTTTCTGATTTTTCTTGTCATAATTTCCTCCTACCTATGGGTTGTTAATAATATTATGAATGATCATTCATTTTTAATAACAGATAAATACAAGGGTTGTCAAGAAAATAATTTAAGAAAAATTACCATTCAATTACAAAGTGTTATCTATTACAGCATTTACAAATAACCGCTTTGATTTATCTGTTGATAAAAATAAAATATTATGAATATTCATTCATGTTTAACGGTTCATATCCCTTGTAAAAATAAGAGGGATTTGATAGTGTTCCTGAACAATTTAAAGAAAACTTTCAAGTATATTTATTAACCGGAGATGTTGAATGCCGAGAGAACAAGCTGTTGTAAGAACCTCTGAAACCCTGAATATAGATTCAGTTGTCAGCCTTATTTTAACACTTCAAAGGAAATCTGGAGATATTCCATGGCACAGGGATGGCAAGACAGATCCCTGGGATCTTGTGGAGACAATTATGGGATTGAATATCGGAAATAAGTTTGATGCTTCTCTCCTTGCCTTTGAATGGTTGAAAAATATGCAGAATAGAGATGGTTCCTGGTATTCATCCTATATTAAAGGAAAGCCGGAAGATAAAACCTGCGAAACCCATATGGCAGCATATATCAGCGTAGGTCTTTTCCATACCTGGTTGATAAGTAAAGATATTGGAGTTCTTGAACACTACTGGGCTACAATGGAAAAAGGAATCAATTATGCCATCAGTCTGCAGACAAAAACAGGTGAAATCTACTGGGCAAAAAGCCCTGAAGGCAAAGTTGATTCCATGTCTCTTTTAACAGGTTCAAGCTCTATTTTCATGAGTCTGAAATGCGCCCTTGCCATTGCATGCATACTTGGCAGACAGCAGACATCGTGGGAGAGAGCTTTTGATAAACTTGGCAGATCCATCAGGGAGAATATTCATAATTATAATGTGAGCAAATCCAGATATTCCATGTACTGGTTTTATCCCATATTAAGCGGTGCGCTTACAGGGGACAAAGCCGCAAAAAGAGTGGCAAAATATTGGAATAAATATGTAATAGAAGGACAGGGAGTAAGATGTGTGTCTGATCAGCCCTGGGTAACCATTGCAGAAACATCTGAGCTTGTCCTGGCTCTATGTGGCATGGGGTGTATTAAAAAGGCGGGGATTCTTTTTTCATGGATTCAAGAGAGGGTATATGAGGATAAAACATACTGGTGTGGTTATACTTACCCTGATATGGTGATCTGGCCCGAAGAAAAAATTTCCTGGACCAATGCAGTAGTGCTCATGGCAGCAGATGCATTATATTCTTTAACTCCGGCTTCCAACCTTTTTAACCACAATTCCTGGGACGGATTTAAATGGAACGGCTTTAAATAGAGAGGTTTGACACATTGATAAAAGATTACCGCCCCTATTATATCAAGCAGCTCTGGTACAGACTCCAGCATATTTATATCCGCCATAAACTTGCGCCCCAGTTAAAGTCCCTTGGAAAACATCCTTTTATTGTAAAACCATGGTATATTGAAATATTTGGCGCTCCTGTTACAATAGGAGACAATATTACTCTTCTGGGGTGTTCAG
Source organism: uncultured Desulfobacula sp. (assembly GCA_964196205.1). Taxonomy (GTDB): domain Bacteria; phylum Desulfobacterota; class Desulfobacteria; order Desulfobacterales; family Desulfobacteraceae; genus Desulfobacula. The sequence continues at coordinate 2,787 of CAXMTQ010000185.1, read as the reverse complement.
ATAAAAAGACACGGCTGACTGTCTGGTCAGACAAAAAAAACATTGATGGTATCATTATAGGTGATCATGTGCTTATCTCTCCCGGTGTGAGGATAAGTGCTGCCAACAGTATAAAGATTGCAGATTCCTGTATGCTGGCAAGTCATGTCTATATAACTGATTCAGACTGGCATGGTATTTATGACCGCTCCATGCCTCCAAGTGAGACAAGCCGGATTGTCCTCAAAGAAAATGTATGGATCGGGGATAGTGCAATTGTCTGTAAAGGTGTGACCATTGGTGAAAACAGCATCATCGGGGCAGGAGCTGTTGTAACCTGTGATATCCCGCCAAATGTGATTGCAGCAGGCAATCCTGCAAAAACAATTAAACACCTTGATCCTGATAAAACTGTAACCACCCGGAAAGAGAGATTCTCAGATATTGATAAAATGAACAATGCTCTTGAAACTGCAGAAAAACAATCCCTTAAAGGCAATACCTTCCTGGGCTGGATCAGATCCTTATTGTGAGGAATACTGCAGGATCTTTAATAAATGATGGGAAATAATAATGGAATTATTAACTATATTACTGCTTGGAATTGATTTTTTTCTTTTCTCAGCCTTTTTTTATTTTGCTTTTGAGTCTTTCAGGGAGCAGGAGAAGCGGGCCGCGAAAAATGGTATAATTGGAGCAGTCTTAACCATAATTCCGGCCATTTTATTATTGGCCCCCCGGTTTCAAATAGTAGTATTATGCCTGTTTATCGTCGCTGGTATATTATGCCTACTGCTTTTAATTCCAGCCTCTCCCAATAAAAAAGCTTTAAAGGGAGCAAAAGGTTACCTTGCAGGAAAAGCAAAAAAGTTTGATGAGAGAGACAGCGTATTTGCAAGGCATAGAAGTTTAACTCCGGGAACAGAGCAATATAATACTTTTTATACTGAAATATATCCTGAAAAAGAGGAGAAAGATGCAAAAAGAAGGCTCAGGGGTTTTACAGGCACACCTGGAAAAATTGATAATCAATACCAGCCAAATGTTGCAATGACGGAGGCATCTTTTTCCATACCCGAGGATTTGGGGTATTATGCATTTAATGACCCCGGCCCTGATGTGCCTGTTGCAGACTTGAGCCCTGAAAAAGCAACACTGATTGTTAAAAATTTTGCAAAACATATTGGTGCTGATCTTGTGGGAATCACAAAAATTGATCCTCATCTTATTTATTCCAACAGGGGTGAAATTCATTATGATACTCAAAAAAATTGGGGCCAAGAGATAAAAGATCTGCCGCCATACGCAGTGGTAATGGTTACTGAGATGAATCATGGACATGTTATATCAGCTCCTCATACGCCGACTATTGCTGAAAGCGCCCATCTATATGCTAAAGGTACATATATGACAACTATTCTTGCAAAGTGGTTTTCCTGCATGGGATATAAGGGTATTGCCGAACATAGCCGCAATTATAATATTATTCTCCCTCCTCTTGCTGTTGATGCAGGGCTTGGAGAAGTCGGCCGCCAGGGATATCTTATTGCACCCTATTTTGGTGCAAGAGTTCGTATTTTTGCTGTTTTAACAGATATGCCTCTAATACCTGATAAACCTATATCCCTTGGTGTTGAAGAGTTTTGCCAAAAATGTAAAAAATGTGCTGATTCATGCCCTTCCAAATCCATACCCCAGGGAGAAAAGGTGATTCATAATGGATTTGAAAAGTGGAAACTTGATGAAGATTCATGCTTTGATTACTGGAGCAAAGTTGGGACGGACTGCTCAATCTGCATGGCGATATGTCCCTTCAGCCGCCCAAACACATGGCTGCATAAATTTGTTAGACTTTTTGTTGCAAGATCAAAAATTGCACAGACACTGTTTCCTTCCATTGATAATTTTTTATATGGCAAAAGATGGCATCCCAAAAAAGTTGAGCCCTGGATTGACTATCGAGACAACAAACATCAAACACATAAAGATGAAATCTATTAGATATAGATTTTCAAAATAGATTTGGTGACGACTTTGAACCAGCCCCTTTATTGGGAAAATTGCTAAAAGACAGTAAAGGATCAGTGGCGGTAGATTCTTAAATATGGTAGGATGAATACATAAATTTACAGAGAGGTAAGACCAATGTCAGACATTAAAAAAAGACGGGATGAGCCTTAAAAAATGAATAAAAATGATATCCTACGCCGTATTCGGTATACTTTTGACCTTAACGATTCAAAAATGATTTCTATTTTTGATCAGGCAGACCATCAGGTCACACGAGCGCAGATCAGTGATTGGTTAAAAAAAGATGATGATCCTGCCTGTAAAAAATGCAGTGACATGCACCTGGCAATTTTTTTAAATGGATTGATCAATGATAAACGTGGCAAAAGGGACGGTCCTCAACCTGAGCCGGAAAAGAGTCTAAGTAACAATGCTGTTTTCATGAAACTTAAAATAGCCTTGAACTTGAAAGCAGATGATGTGATAAAGATTCTATCCCTGGCGGGTATGGACTTTAGCAAACATGAATTAAGTGCTTTTTTCCGAAGACCGGGGCATAAGCATTACCGTGAGTGTAAAAATCAGATGTTACGTAACTTTTTAAAAGGCCTGCAACTTAAATACCGGCCTGCCCCCGAGGGGATGCCTGAAGACCCTTGGAACCTTACGTCATCGAAAAGATTTTGAAATGAGTTTGATGTACGAGGAGTTAGATTTTCGGCCTACGCCTATCGGAGACCTGATGTTGCGACGGCGCCGTTTAATTCAACTTGGGGATCTTGATATTTATGAGGTGAA
>CAXMTQ010000184.1:0-4786 GCA_964196205.1 uncultured Desulfobacula sp. | reverse complement strand
AAGTGCTATTAAAACATGCGACTGCAACCATTGAACTGATTCTAGGGGCTGTACTGATTGTCGTCCTGGTCTCCCTGCCGCTTGGTATTTATTCCGCATTAAAACCTAGAAGCCTGCTGTCCCGGTTTACAATGGGTTTTTCCACGCTTGGTGTTTCAATACCGGTCTTTTTAACCGCCATCATGTTTATTTATCTTTTTGCAGTCACCTGGCAAATCCTTCCATCCTATGGGCGCGGTGAAACCGTTGATTTGTTTGGAAATGGCTATTGGCAGTCCGGCATGTTCACCATTGACGGACTGAAACATCTTATCCTTCCGTGTGTATCACTGGCTTCCATAATGCTGCCTCTGTTTATCCGCCTGATCAGGTCTGAAATGATGGAGGTCCTTGAAACAGAATATATAAAATATGCTAAAGCCAAAGGGCTTTCTCCCATGCGGATCTGGCTTGTGCATGCCTTTAAAAATACTTTGCTTCCTGTTGTAACGGTTTTTGGGATACAGGTCGGTATCATGTTTGCCTTCACCATTCTGACCGAAACAGTATTTCAATGGCAGGGAATGGGATTTATGTTCCTTGATTCTGTTCAGCGGTCAGACATTTCCCTTTTGATTGCCTATCTGGTTATTGTTGCGGCTGTATTTGTATTTGTAAATACGGTGGTGGATATTATGTATGGGTTTATCAATCCCACGATCAGAATAGCAGGGACCAGATGATGCGATGACAAAATTACAAAAATTTAAAGAGTCTTATTTTTTATACAGTTTTAAGCGTGACAAGGTTGCCATTGTAAGTTTTATTATCCTGGTAATTTTGCTTATTCTGGCCCTGACAGCACCCTGGATTGCCCCTGAGAATCCCTATGATGCCCAGAATATTGATATCATGGATTCCGAGATTCCTCCCATGTGGACAGAAGAAGGAGAGTCCAGATTTATCCTTGGAACCGACAACATGGGAAGAGATATGCTCTCTACTATGTTATATGGCCTTAGAACATCAATCCTTATTGCAGTGGGAGCGGTTTTCCTGCAGGCTGGCTTAGGCATACTCGTAGGCCTTACAGCAGGATACATCGGCGGAAAAACCGATGCCATTCTCATGAGAATAGCGGATATTCAGTTTTCGTTTCCCTATCTTATGCTGGCAATCTTTATCAGCTCAATCTTTCAGGTGGTCTATGGGATCGGGAGTTATGAAAGACTGGCAGTCCCTCTCTTGATTGTCATTATAGGGCTTGCTGAATGGCCCATGTATGCCAGAACCATCCGGGCATCTGTTATGGGTGAGGTAAACAAGGAATATGTTGAGGCTGCCCGTGTCATTGGTTTGTCCAGACCCACTATAATGATCCGGCACGTACTGCCTAATTCCCTGACATCGTTAATGGTCATTTCGACGATTCAGTTTGCCAATGCCGTCATGAGTGAAGCAGCACTCTCTTTTCTGGGGTTTGGAATGCCGGTGACGAAACCATCCCTTGGTTCCCTTATCCAGGCAGGGTTTGACTATATTTTTTCAGGATCCTGGTGGATAACGGTTTTCCCTGGTCTCTGGCTTGTTTTATTTGTTCTTGTGGTAAATTTACTGGGTGACTGGCTCAGGGATGTCCTTAATCCAAAATTGTATAAAGGATAGTATTTGAAGATGTCTCACCTTTTAGAAGTTCGTGATCTTGAAGTTAAATTTGCCTTAAGATTTGGTGATATAACTGCCATTGACGGCGTAAGCTTTACCCTGGACAAGGGTGAAAAACTTGGCCTTGTCGGTGAAAGTGGTGCCGGTAAATCCGTAACCGGTTTTTCAATCATCAATCTGATCAGCAAGCCCGGATATATTGCCAAGGGAAACATACGCTTTGAAGGAAATAAAATAAGTACATATTCAGACGAACAGATGCGTAAAATCCGTGGGAACAGGATCAGTATGATTTTTCAGGATCCCATGATGACGTTGAATCCTGTTTTTACCGTCGGCTTTCAGATGATTGAAACCGTTCAGGCCCACAGGAAAATTTCAAAGGAAGGTGCCCGGACAATTGCATTGGAAAAATTAAAAAAAGTCCATATTCCATCACCGGAACAACGGCTTGAACAGTATCCCCACGAGCTGTCCGGCGGGATGCGCCAGAGAATTATTATCGCGATTTCTCTTTTGACCGATCCTGCCATTATTATAGCCGATGAACCCACAACTGCTCTGGATGTAACCATTCAAGCTGAAATCATGGATCTGCTACAGGAATTGTGCAAGTCAGATAATATGGCGTTGATATTAATCACCCATGATCTCGGCGTTGTGTCCCAGGTCACTGAAAAAATAGCGGTGATGTATGCCGGTAAAATTATTGAATACGGATCAACGGATCAGGTAGTGAAGCATCCGGTTCATCCCTATACTGAAGGGCTGATAAAATCAATACCCGGAACTGTGATAAAACCGGGAGAAGATCTTGTGCAGATTCCCGGGATGATGCCGACGTTGACAAATATACCACCCGGATGTGCATTTAACCCGAGATGCTATTTAAAGCAGGCCATTTGTACAGAAAAGACACCTGAACTCAAAGATGTCGGCAATGATATTCTGGCTGCCTGCCATATGAAATGAGATAGGGAATGAAAAGACATTACAATGAATGCAGATAATAAAATGCTGTCAGTTAAAAATGTGGTGAAGCACTTTGACATTTCAGGTGGTTTTTTAGATCAGATTAGATTTAAAAAAGGCAAAATCTGTTTAGAGAAAATAACGGTTAAAGCAGTTAATGATGTCTCGCTTTCTATTAAGAAAGGTGAAACCTTAAGTGTGGTAGGGGAAAGCGGGTGTGGAAAATCAACTCTGGCACGCGTCATTATGGGGCTTTATCCGCCGAATTCCGGGGAAATTTACTATTCTGGCAAGAGAATTGATAATCTGACCCATGAGCAGATGCTGCCCTTTAGAAAAAAGATGCAGATGATTTTTCAAGACCCTTACGCATCTTTAAATCCAAGAAAAACAGTTCAGCAAACCCTTGAAGAGCCTTTGAGATTCCATCACCCTGAATTCTCCAACAAAGAAATCAAAAATAAGATTGAAAAGGTAATGGAGCAGGTGGGAGTAGATCCTGCCTGGATAAAGCGATATCCCCATGAATTTTCCGGAGGGCAGAGACAGAGAATCAGTATTGCAAGGGGATTGATTCTTGATCCTGAATTTATTGTGGCAGATGAACCTGTGTCAGCCCTTGATGTCTCCATTCAGGCACAGATTCTAAATCTTCTAATGAAAGCAGGGCGGGAAAGAAACCTGACTTATCTTTTTATTACCCATGACCTGTCTGTTGTGCGTCATATCAGTACCAGAGTTGCTGTCATGTACCTGGGAACAATATGTGAACTGGCAAAATCCCGGGATCTGTTTGCCAACCCCCGGCATCCATATACAAAAGCCCTTTTAAGCGCCATCCCGGTTGTGGGTGAAAAAAACGCCAAACATATCAAGTTAAAAGGTGAAGTGCCAACTCCGGTTGAACTGCCCACAGGTTGTGTGTTCCATGCCAGATGTGTCTATGCAGATGAAAGATGCTCAACCCAGGTTCCTGCATTACGGACATTGGACAACGGTACAAGAGTAGCCTGTCATGCTGTGGAGGAAAACAGGATAACTGCCTGATCACTTATTGATATTAGGCAGACAATGACAGATAATTATGAAAAATATGAATGGGGAGGTGAAAAATGCAGTTAAAGCGGGATTTCCAATTTTTATTGGTTATATACCTCCTGCAATAGCATTCGGAGTCCTGGCAAAAACCTGTGATATAACACTTTTTGAGTGTTTTCTGTTTTCAGCCGCTGTCTTTGCCGGTGCAAGCCAGTTTATAGCTTTAAATCTGTTGATGACCGGTATGGGTCCGGCCGGTATTATTTTAACCACTCTGCTTGTTAATTTCAGGCATTTTTTAATGAGTGCCTATCTTTCCACAAGAATTGATAAACCTGCAAAAAAACATTTGGCTTTATTAGCCTTTGGAGTGACAGATGAAGTGTTTTCTGTTTTATCTTTTCAAAAGGGTCAACTGTCAAAATCATTTATTTTAATAGTACAGTTTTCAGCTTATTCAGCCTGGGTTGGCGGTTCTATGGCTGGGTTTATCCTTGGTGGTTTTATGCCTGAACTTTTGACAAAGAGTATGGGTGTTGCGCTCTACTCTCTGCTGCTTGCAATTATACTGCCTGAAGTTAAAAAATCGTTTAAAACAGCGTTATTGGTTATTGCATCAGGAGTGCTCAATGCAGTTTTAATTAAACTCGATTTTCTGCCCGATGGCTGGACCATAATTGTCTGTATTCTTGTGATATCTTTTGCAGGATCATTTTTTATAACTCAAAGTTCCCATCAAGAGGAAAAGTTGTGAATAATTTGATTCCTCTTATTCTTGGCATGGCTGCAGTAACATATCTGCCTCGATTGCTTCCGTTTTTAATTTTATCCAATAAAACTATTCATAAAAGATTAGATACTTTTTTAAAGTGTATCCCAGCCGCTGCCATTGGCGCACTGATTATTCCAAGTGTACTCAGTGCCACGCCGGATATGCCCATGGCAGCACTTGGAGGCATGATTTTTACACTGTTTTTTGGATTGTGGAAAGGTGGAATTATAATACCAGTATTAGGTTCTGTCACAGTAGCATATTTTATCCTGCTCTGGTTTTCTTAAAGTGTTTGAACAAAAACTCACCCATCTGCTTCGTTGCTTCATAATTTTGCCAAATTTTAAAACTGGCCTCATG
>CAXMTQ010000183.1:0-4821 GCA_964196205.1 uncultured Desulfobacula sp. | reverse complement strand
AAATGGGGATTTGAAGTACATGTGTGTGTCTATCCCACTACCATATATATACAAGAATAATTATTGAGGAGAGCTATCATTCTTCGGACAACATTACCTCCAAGGCTGCGAGCTACGAAAAAAACATTGAAAAAGATTACATCCTCTGATCGCCTTGACTTTTCTATATAATTTGTTAAAAATTCCATAATATATTAGATTAAGGAGGCAGAATTCATATGACAAATCCAAGGCAGTATCTTTTCTGGACAATTTTATATCTTCTGGTGGTTGCAGGAGTCTGCGGCCTGCTTTTTTCTCCCTTAAAGGCTGCATTCATGGCAAACTGGGGATTCAACCTTTTGATTTTTGCTGCCTTAATTGTTGGTATTGGTATTAATATATTTCAAATTTTAAACCTGGAACCTGAAATCAAATGGATTAAAATTTTCAGGACCGGTGATCTAGGTATATCCATTACAGAACCGACAATTCTTTTAGCTCCGCTTGCAAAACACCTTGAAGTGATTCACAGGGATAAATTCAGATTATCTGCTCTCTCTTTAACTACGGTCCTTGACGGTATTCGCGGGCATCTTGATGACTCAAGAGAAATTTCAAAATATATGATCGGACTATTAATTTTTTTAGGGCTTCTTGGTACCTTCTGGGGATTATTGCAGACCATAGGAACCATAGGTCAGGTTATAAATGGTCTTGATGTGGGTGGTGAGGATTTTATTAATTTATTTCAACATCTGAAACAGGGGCTTGAAGGGCCGTTGGAGGGAATGGGGACAGCTTTCAGTTCATCTCTGTTCGGCCTTGGCGGATCTCTGATTTTAGGCTTTGTGGATATACAGGCCGGTCATGCTCAAAATCGTTTTTTCAATGAGATGGAAGAGTGGCTCTCCGGTGTTACAAGGCTTGTTGAAACAGATGAATCATATCAAGATGCGACGGACAGCCCGGCTGCAGCACTGTATGAAATTGATGGTCATCTAAAAATTTTAATAAGGCAGATGCAAAAAAACAACCAGATCATGGCTTCACTGGTGAAACAACAGTCTTCCAGGGATAAGAATGCGCCCATATCCAAGAAGTCATAACAGGAGTCTTCAATAATGGGAAGGAAACGTCGTATTTCAAGCCCTATAACAGCCTGGCCAGGATATGTGGATGTTCTGTCAGCATTGTTGATGGTGGTAATTTTTGTATTGATGATCTTTACCATAGCCCAGTTCCTGCTCAGCAATATGCTACACAGTCAGAAAAATGAATTAATGGAACTCCATGGGCAGATCAGTGAACTTACAAAACTTCTGGGTTTGGAAACAAAAAAATCTCTTCAGTTAAAAAAAGATGTCAGCCGGTTATCAGATACCATAGTGGGATTGTCTGGAGAGAAGGAGATGCTTACAGCTGAACTATCAGACTATACAGCCCAGAGTGAGATAGATAAGGCAGAACTGGAAAAGCAGATGCTGACCATTGCAAGTCTGAACGAAGATATAAATACTCTGAGGCAGGTTAAAAATGAACTTGAAAAAAATGTAGCAGACCTTGCAGGCGCTCTTTACAAAAGCGAACATGAGATTCTGGTATTACGGGACAGATCAAAGGCGCTGACAGCCAGGCTTGCCAAAAAGTCTGAAATGACTGCTCTGGCACAAAAAGAGATAAAAGAGCAGACCATACGGATTCAGGCTTTAATTTCAGTGGTAGATACCCAGAAAGAAGCCATTGCCAGGGAAAAACAGCTGTCCGCAAATACAAGAGCAGAGTTGAATCTACTCACTAAACAAATCAACGGCCTTCGGGATCAGCTTAAAATGATCAGTGACGCCCTTGCATTAACAAAAGAGAAAGCCAGAGAAAAAGATGAAAAAATTGCCGAGCTTGGCAAAAAATTAAATATTGCCCTTGCAAAAAAGATCAATGAACTTGAAAAGTATCAGTCTGAATTTTTCAAACGGCTGAAAAAAATTCTGGGCAATAATCCTGCCATACAGGCCAAGGGAGACAGATTTGTATTTCAGGCCGGACTTCTCTTTAAATCTGCATCTGCCGATCTTGGTGCTGAAGGCCGGACTCATCTTGTAACTCTTGCACACACTCTGCAGGAAGTTTCAAATAAAATCCCCAAAGATTTAAAATGGATACTGCGTATAGATGGTCATACAGATCGTATTCCCATTCACAACGAAATATTTGCATCAAACTGGGAATTATCAACAGCAAGGGCTGTTTCCGTGGTTAGGTTTTTAAGTCAGAACGGTATTCCGGAAAACCGGATGGCAGCAGCAGGATTCAGCAAATACCATCCAATTGATTCAGCTGATACACCTGAGGCATATAAAAAAAACCGAAGAATTGAAATCAAACTGACCAGTCAATAGAATTGGAATTTTTTATTACAATTATTCATGCATTGGCCTTCTTTTAAGGATATCGTAATAAATAAGAATATTTTCAATATATTTAACAGGTTCTCTTCCTCTGGCATATCCATATTTTGTCTTTTTATAGTATTCGCGTTTGGAAAGAAGAGGCAGAGTCTGTTTCAGGGATGTCCATTTGTTCTTATCAAGGCCCTGTGCTTCTGCAATTTTCTGTGCATCCCTGATATGTCCATAGCCAACATTATAGCTTGCAAGGGCAAAAAGCAGTCTCTGGTGATCATTTTTTATCTCTTTGAATTTTTTATACTGGATATCTAAATATTTGATACCGGCTTTAAGACTCTGTTCAGGCTCCAGTCTGTTTTTTATTCCCATCTGCTTTGCAGTAATCTTTGTCACCTGCATTAAACCTCGAACTCCTGTACGGCTTTCTGCCATGGCATTAAAATGTGATTCCTGATAAACAACTGCTGCTATCATCCGCCAGTCAAATCCATATTTTTTAGACTCTCTGATAATAGTTTTTTTGTACTTTGGAAGTCTTGTAGCTATGCGTTCATGAAATTTTTTAAGATCAAAATAGTCAAATATTTCAATACGTCCATAATATTTTTCATAAATTTTCCCGAAGATACCATTCTCTTCAGCTTTTTCAAAAAATAAGTTTATCTGTTCACACAGCTCCTGATCCTCTTTTTTTACTGCCCATCCAAGAGATTCTTCTTCCTGTATGGACATTCCTATCTTAATGTCAGGATAATACCTGCGGTTTAACAGGGCAATATTGGAATCTGCAATGGTATATTTGATCTCTTTTTCTGAAACCATACGGATAATTTCGTCAGTTGATATGTTCGGCAAAAGGCGTATGTCAATATCAATTCCACTTTCTTTAATTTCTTCAAGCCTCTCCTGATATGATGTCCCCTCTCTTACATGGATGATTTTCCCGGCCAACTGATTAAGGCTTTTTATACCGAATTTTAAATTATGATGAATAAATTTTTGTTGAATAGGCATATATGGCCGTGAAAATAACAAGGATTGCTCTCTTTCTTCTGTAATTGTGAGGCTTGATGCAATAAAATCACCTTTTCCTTTATTCAAAGACTCAAACATTGAATCCCAGCCAGGAGTGACAATTTCAAGTTCAACATCAAGATATTTGGCAAACGCCTTTGCAAGTTCATACTCAAACCCCATGGGAGCATCCCGGTAGATATAATATGATACAGCATTATTGTCTGTGATCATCGTGATTTTACCCTGCTTTTTAATTCTATCCAGATTTTTAGGAGCCTCTGGAATTTTTTCATTATAAAAAACAAAGATTATTGCTCCTGAAAGTAACAGTAGAAGAATACCTGCAACTATAACAGATCGCTTTGAAATTTTCCTGTTAACCATAATTTATAACTCCAGTACACTATTGTCCAAAAACGAACTTTTGAAAAAAATATGGTACGACATGCAAGCCTGTTCAGTCAACTATTAGCATTTTTTGTTAGGAAAATTTTTTCAGCCATAAAAGTATCTTCCTATATTGTTCAAATTATTTTTTAACTTAAAGTAAAGAAAAAATTCAGAAGTTACAAGCCTGTGACAGATATTTTTCTTTGCCATACACTATTTAAGAAATTATTTGAGTGTGATAAGAGAGGTCTTAACAAAAATTTAAATAAAAAGGTACTTCAATGAAAAAACATTATATACCTGCAAACCAGTTTCCCATTAAACTTGATGAAAATATTTTTATGCTGGGCAACTATTTTTTTAATCTATTCCTGATTATTGGAGACCATCATTGTGCCCTGTTTGAAGTTGGTATTTCAGCAGTGGTTGACCAAGTAATCAAGCAGTTGGATGTCCTTGGCGCTACTCCTGATTATATTATTCCTTCCCATCCCCATTCGGATCATATTACAGGCCTGCCCGGCCTTATTGAAATGTTTCCAAAAGCACAGATCATTTCTGCCCAGGGGGCAAAGGAATTTGTTGAGCATCCCAAAGCTGCACCATTGATGTTCAAAGAAGACAAATTCATGGGGAAAAACCTAATGAGATTTGACATGACACCCGGCAGACCTTCTTTAGAGAAGATTCCTGATCTTAATGAATCCCTTGTTATTAATAAACAAAAATCTTTAGATCTTGGAGGCATTACTTTAGATTTAATCAAAGTAACAGGACACTCTCCTGGAAATCTTATTGGATCAATAAACAGAAAAAAAATTATTTTCTGTTCTGACAGCATTGGATTTCATTATCCTGGCAGGGGGTTTTTCCCTCTATTTTTTACCGGTGCTGATCCATATCTTTCAACCATGAATTTTATCAGGGAATTTAACCCTTCCACTCTCTGTCCAGCCCATCAGGGGCCTTTGACCGGGAAAAAAGCGTTACAAGGTATTCAAGAATCCTATGATTTTACGATCAACAC
>CAXMTQ010000182.1:0-4828 GCA_964196205.1 uncultured Desulfobacula sp. | reverse complement strand
CAGGTGGACATACAATCAAATTGGATATCACTGATGATTCATCAATAGTTGCGGCTGTAGATCAAATTATCAAAGAACAAGGTCGCATTGATGTGCTCATTAATAACGCTGGATATGGTTCTTATGGCGCTATAGAAGATGTTCCAATAGAAGAGGCAAGACGACAATTTGAAGTAAATATTTTTGGATTAGCTCGTTTAACGCAACTGGTGTTACCGCATATGCGAAAAAACAATTTTGGCAAGATTATTAATATTTCCTCAATTGGGGGAAAATTACACGGCCCACTCGGCGGTTGGTATCACGCAACCAAGTATGCATTGGAAGGTTTATCAGATTGCCTGCGGTTTGAAACCAAACAATTTGGAATTGATGTGATAATCATTGAGCCTGGTGGTATTGAGAGTGAGTGGGGTGATATCGCACTCAACGCAGCAATGGAACGTTCAGGTTCTACCGCATACTCTGAAACGGCAAAAGGTTTTAAGAAAATCATGGAAACTTTCAAAAAGCAGGCGCCACCAAAAGTTATTACCGACTTGGTTATGAAAGCTTTGAGAGCCAAAAAACCCAAAACACGTTATTCGGCTGGAACGGCTGCCAAACCGATGCTTTTCATGAGAAAAATTCTTTCAGACAGAATGTTCGATAACCTTTTCTATCTAATGATGAAATAGCTAACACAAGTTGCTGCACGCTGACAATCCTGTGAGTTAATAAGTTCAAGCTAAATTCAACTATATTTTCTGACAAGTTTATTTCAAATCATTTTTCCAAAATAAACTCTATATATATTTAGTTGGAAATTCAACCATCCTGGAGTCAAAGATTATTATCCTATTCATGATTCTATATAAGCGGTCAATTTTTAAGAATACAAATTGTAGCCTTGATGAAGTTTCTATTATTCTGCTTGAAGATTCAGCTGCTAACAAATACAAACCAATAGTTACATACAGATGTTTAAAAAAATAATTTTTACTAACTTCAAGCAATATATTTTTTAAGGCATCAAATATAATTCAAAACAAATAATCTGGCGTTTTGATATTTTACATTTATTGATTTATCTGGTATATTACAGATTACAGAATTTAAAATTCATTTTCCTTTGCTCTGGCATCTCATTCCGGTACCAAACTTGTTTAATCCTTTTGAATTCAAGCAGGTTGCGTTTTGTACTATTGATAACCCTTAATTTTTTTAAAAAGAAAGGAGGGCAATATGGCAGTCAAAATATTAATACCCTACAATTTTAAACCTAATGACGAAAAAGCGGTTCATGACACTGGACGGCGATACAGCAGGGAAAAAGAGGTTGAAATCACACTCTTTCATGCCTTTGCATCTGTACCGGAAATCAATGTTAAAAATAATACTATTATGGAAAAAATGAAGCTCAATCTTTACTATTTGCAACAGCAGCGGGAAGAACGCAGGCAAGCCCTGGAGAAAGTAAGGTTGGTGCTGGTGGATTACGGTTTTGCCTCACAAAATATTCATTGTCTTTTCCAGCCAATAAAAACAGATATTGCTACGGATATTATCCAGTTATGGAAATTAGAGAATTTTAACGTTGTTGTGCTGAACAGAAATCCAGGAAATATTCTCAATTATTTCAGCAGAAGTATATCCAAAAGACTCACTCAATGCAGTGACGGGGTAATCAATGTTCATATCGTAAATTAAAAATCACACATTTTAATTATGAACACCAACGAAAGGAGTAAAAATATGCAACATGAGCAAAAACTGGATCTTGAAAAATATAAATTGATTGTGGATACAATTTTTGATGCAACAGATCCGACAATCCTGGGTTCCCAGCTGGCACACATGCTGGTGACGGTCATAGGCGTAAAAGGGGCCAGCATTTTTGTGGTAAACCCGGTTGCGGAAGAGCTGGAGTTACTTGCCACTGAAGGCTTAAGCATTGAATATGTTAACAAAGGGCCTATCCTGGTGGATCAAAGCATCAAGCTGTCATCCAATCTAAGACCTGTTATCATTGCTGATACAGAGGAGAGTGATCAGCTTCAATATCCTGAAAAAGCAAAAAATGAAGGTGTCAGGTCCATTGTTTCAATTCCAATAAACCTGAAGGGGAAAATCATTGGTGCCTTGAGAATTTATCATTCAGAACCCTGGGAAATAACAGATCAGGAACTCTCCTATCTTGAACTGATGACCCGGTGCATTGGCATGGCACTTAGATATTTCAGGCTTGCCAGCGTAATAGAATGCACAAAGGATACAATGAAAGCAATCCATCCCATATGGTTATAGTCTGGAAATTTACAGTGGATAAATGGGAAGGAGGGTTATGAAAAAAGAATCCAAATACTGGAATGAAAGAATGGAAACACTGAGTGCAGATGAATTTCATGCAGTCCAGTCAAAGGCTTTATTGAATCAGTTGAAATATATTGAAGAAAACTCTGCATTTTACAAGGAAAAATTTTTTGCTGCCAATATTGATATCAGAGATATAAAAAGTATTGATGACCTTAAATATCTTCCGTTCACAATAAAACAGGAACTTCGGGACAGCCTTACAAAACAAAAACCTCTTAGTCTGCATGCAGCTACAGGGATTGAAAACGTTATCCGGATCTATTCAACCAGCGGCACCACTGGTGTGCCAACTTATATAGCTCTGACAAGAAATGACAGGCTTTTATGGCGTGAATCCGCACTTGTAAAAGAGGATTATTAATCAAAAGCCACCCGCACATTTCAAAAGGTCAGAACATCTGACTGGATGAGCGGACAGATATATTATAGGAGGGGTGATATGATAAACAAGAAAACAGATCTGGCCGGGCCGGGCATTGGAGATTACCATCAATTAGCCAAAGAGCTGCCCCATAACTATGAGGCGCTTCTCTCTCCCATGGAAAGAATGAAAGCGGTTTTTGCTATAAAGAATTATATTGAGGCAAACTTGTGTAACACGCTTAATCTTCAGATGGTTCAAGTTCCCCTTCTTGTTGACAGGGATAGTGGAATAAATGATTACCTGGACCGGGACGGATCACGGACACCGGTGGAATTTCCCTGCGGGCTCGGACTTAAATCCCCGATTCAGGCTCAAATTGTCCAGGCTGCTACAAAATGGAAACGCATGGCCCTTAAACAATTTGAGTGCAAAGTCGGTGAAGGTATCTGTACTGATATGAAGGCCGTGCGAAAAGATTATTTTCTGGATCACGATCATAGCGCTTATGTTGACCAATGGGATTGGGAGCTTGCCATAACAAAAGAAGATCGGAACATTGATTTTCTTAAAAATATTGTTCAAAAAATTTGGAAAACAATACGGGATGCCGGTAAAATGGTCCAGGATCTGTATCCGCAGCTGAAGATATCAAAGTATTCCGATTATCCAGATGAACTTGCTTTCTTTCATGCAGAAGATATCCTTGATCTCTATCCTGACCTTCCAAGGAAAGAGCGGGAAACCCGCATTTTGCAGGAAAAAGCTGCTGCAATCTTTATTATTGGGATTGGTTGGCCCCTGAAAGACGGGTTTCCCCATGAGATGCGGGCAGCGGATTACGATGACTGGGCGAGTAAAAGCCGGGTTAAAAATGGAGAGCAATACCATGGCTTGAATGGCGATATCCTTGTATGGAACCCTGTGACAAAACGACGTCACGAATTGACCTCCATGGGAATCAGGGTGACAAAGGAAACTCTCAGACTCCAGCTTAAGATGTCAGGCCAGGAGGATTTCCTCAAACTTCCATATCACCAGGCTATTCTAAATAATCAGATACCCTTGAGTATTGGAGGAGGTATTGGACAGTCCAGAACCTTTATGTATCTTTTAAGGTCGGCACATCTTGGAGAAGTTACGGTCTCTGTCTGGCCTGAAATACTAAAAGGTATCTGTGCAGACCACAATATTCACATACTTGAATAATGAATATGAGAACATAATTTTCGTGGAAGAAAGGCTATTGGTTAATGCAAGTATGTTTGAGTTTTTGCTATGCTAAAAAACTTAAAAACGTTTTTAAATATTATTTTGTTATGAAAACAGGACATTGGGCTTTATTGATTACCTGATGCGCAACACTGCCCACCAATAAACCTACAAAATCAGAAACACCTCTTGATCCCATAACAACCAGATCTATTTTTTCGATGTTGACTACATCTGGGATTCTATTCCCAGGATTTCCTTCAAGGAGTCGAACATCAAATCTTAACCCGCTTTGTTCAAGTTTTTTTATAAATGGTGCAACCAGCTCATCAGATGCTTTTGTAATTGCATTAACTGCTTGCTGAAAATGTGGTTCTGCCAAAATAGTTGGAAATGAATCATGACAATGCAGCAATACAATTTCAGCATCCATAAGTTTTGCAAGTTCTATGGTATGCTCAGTTGAATGCATTGAGTGGTTAGATCCATCTACAGGATTTAGTATTTTTTTTATTTTCATGACAGTATCCTTTTAATCTATGATTAAGATGGAATTGTTTATAATAATAAAATAATCATAAACCTGTTTTTTACAAATAAAAATTCAACAATCTTTTTATAACCCAAATGATATTTTTAGTTGCCAATGATTCCTATTTGAACTCAAGGATTATTATCCTAAGGTGGAGTATTTGGATGGCCCAATTATCAAGGATACCAAAAATATACTTTATCAAAATTTTGTTGAAAGATACTGCAAATTGATGCAAGTAGTCTTGAGTTTTCTTTATTTACTTCTACAGTTTCCTTTGATACAAAATAACTACGAAAGGAAATAACTCAGAATGACAAACGCATACGTTATTGGGCACAACACAGTAGGAGGTACGTTTATTTATA
>CAXMTQ010000181.1:2996-4850 GCA_964196205.1 uncultured Desulfobacula sp. | reverse complement strand
CTTCCTGCGGCACAGCCTGTGCAGATTACCTTGAAGATTTTTTTATCGGCAATGTTGCTCCTGAAAACACGGCTGCAGTAATTGCTGAAACCATCCAGGGAGAGGGCGGGTTTGTAACGCCTCCGCCTGAATATTTTCCAAAACTTAAGAAAATTTGTGCCAAGTATGAAATACCTCTGATAATTGATGAAATCCAGACAGGTGCCGGCAGAACAGGTAAGTTTTTTGCCATAGAGCACTGGGGGATTGAACCGGATATTATTACCATGGGAAAAAGTTTTGCCGGCGGTATGCCTTTAAGTGCTGTGACCGGAAAAGCAAGTCTCATGGAAATTCCCCATGTCGGTGGTCTTGGCGGCACTTATGGCGGTAACCCTGTTTCCTGCAAGGCTGCCCTTGCGGTTCTGGAGATTCTGATTGAAGATAAACTTATAGAAACTGCTCAAAACTTAGGCGAGACCCTGTGGGAAAGATTTAAATCTCTCCAGAAAAATCATGAAATCATCGGTGATGTCAGAGGCAAAGGTCCCATGCTGGGTCTTGAACTAGTTAAAGACAGGCACACCAAAGAACCAGCCGCAGAAAAGGCTAAAAAACTGGTCCAGCTCTGTTATGAAAAAGGGTTGATCATTCTTTCCTGTGGAAATTACGGTAATGTTATAAGAACTCTTATGCCGCTTGTAATAACAGATGAGGAACTGGACAGAGGGCTTTCAATACTTGAAGAGAGTTTTTGTGAACTGGAAAAACAATAAAGGTCAAATTCAATGAAAGGATATTTTTTTAAATTATTAAAGATTGATGTGACCAGGAAAACCTACCATATCGAGGATATTGACCAAAGCATTATGGAGGCTGGTATAGGGGGTAAGGGTCTTGGCACACAATTATTGCTGAATAACAATCCTCCCGGGGTTGACCCTCTGGGATCTGACAACCATTTGATCATTGCCTCGGGCCCTCTTTCCGGAAGTTCCCTGTACGGATCATCAAGGTATGGTATATTTGCCAAATCACCTTTAACTCAAATTTATGCTGAATCTTATTCCGGGGGAAGCTTTGCAGGACCTTTGAGCAATACCGGCTTTGATGCAATTATCATAAAAGGCATGTCAGAAAGCCCAATCTGGATTGAAATCAATTCTGATAAAGTTATTTTCCATGATGCTGAAAAAATTTGGGGCAGGGATACCTTTGAGACAGAAAATTATCTGAAAAAGAGGTCCAAAGGCAAGCATTCCGGGATTATGGTCATAGGGCCAGCTGGAGAAAACCTTGTCCGCTTTGCAGTTATTAAAAATGATAAGCACAGAGTTGCGGGCAGAACCGGGATGGGTGCAGTTTTCGGATCTAAAAAGATTAAAGGACTTGTCTGCTATGGTGATGAAAAGCGAACTTTTCATGATCCTGAAGGCATAAAAAAATATAAAAAAGAGATGCTGGGTCGTCTGAAAAACGACAAGGTAGTTCAAGCTTACCGTAACATGGGAACTCCCATGATGGTAGATATAATGAATAATGTGGGTGCATTTCCCACAAAATACTGGAAGTATGGAAAGTTTGCAAAAAAAGACAATATAAATGCCTCGGCCATGGCAGAAAAACTTCTTCCCAGGCCCCATGCCTGCAAAGACTGTTTTCTTGGATGCGGAAAAAATGTAGAGGTCCAGCAGGGCAGACATAAAGGGCTTAAACTGGAAGGCCCGGAATATGAAACCATATATGCCTTTGGCGGCTTGTGCATGATAGATGAAATAGAAGAGATTGCCTATTTAAACCAACTTTGTGACACTCTTGGCATTGATACAATTTCATCGGGAAATCTTGCAGCCTTTGCCATTGAAGCCTCAAAAC
>CAXMTQ010000181.1:0-2986 GCA_964196205.1 uncultured Desulfobacula sp. | reverse complement strand
TAATGTCATCAGTCTGATCCAGAAAATTGTTAAAAGAGAGGGAGTTGGCAAAATACTGGCAGAAGGAATAAAATCGGCTGCCGAAGAACTTGATATGCAAGATTATGCTGTCCATGTCAAGGGAATGGAACCTGCCGGCTATGACCCGAGAATCTTAAAGGGCATGGGGCTTGCCTATGCTGTCAGTGAAAGGGGTGCCTGTCATCTGAGAACAACGTTTTACAAGGCTGAACTAAGCGGCATGATAGAACCTGACACAATTGATAATAAAGTCGAATTGTTCATTGATTTTGAAGATCGATGCACCCTGTTTGATTCATTTATCCTCTGTCGGTTTTTCAGAGATTTATATCCATGGGAAGAACTGTCAAAGCTGTTGTATCTGACTACGGGCATTACCTTTGATCAAGACAGGCTTACATCAATTGCAGCAAAGATTAAAGATAATACCAGGCGTTTTAATCTCAGAGAAGGGTTGACGTCAAAAGATGATACCCTGCCTCCCAGGCTCCTTAATCATAAGCTTGAGGGGAATAAGGGAATCACAAAAGATGAGCTTCAAAAGCTTGTATCAGATTATTATAAAATAAGGGGTTGGGATGCTAAAGGTGTTCCCAAAAACAAGTAAAATATTATCTTGCTTTTTATGACAGGGTTTCAGGTTACAAATTAGATGATTCAATAATTTTAAGTGCTGTTTTTTCAAGTGCTGCTACACCAAATATCAGCATTGCAAAGCGCTTGTTGTCAGTAATTTTATGAAAATATCTGTAATAAATCTGCTGGGCAATGACAGCAAGACGGAACAGTCCAAAGCAGTAATAGAAATCAAACTGCCGCGTACTCCTGCCTGTCCGCTTTTCATAATAATCCAGTATTTCCCGGCGCGTTAAAGCTCCAGGCATATTAGTGGGCATGGTGCGTATCATCTGGATTTCCTCTGGGTCATTTTTTCCACCCAATAGGCAAGGGAATTGCCAAGATCCATCAAAGGGTCACCATAGGTTGTCATTTCCCAGTCAAGAACACCAGTTATTGTATCTGGCTGACCAGGATCTAAAATCACGTTATCAAATTTATAGTCATTGTGTACAATTGTGGGATGCTCTGTATCCTTCACCATCTTATCTTTCAGCCATGCCATGATAACTTCACAATCAGGAGCATCCTTTGTTTTTGCTTTTCTATATCGTTTGCTCCACCCTTCCACCTGGCGCTGGACATAGCCTCTTGGTTTCCCAATAAAATCAAGTCCTGTTTTTTCCACATCAATGCCGTGGATATCTGTAAGCATATCTATCAGGTTGATGCACAACTGCTTTGCCTCTCCTGCGGAAAAGGAGAGCTCCCGGGGCAAATTTTTCCGTAAAATAATGCCGGAGAGTTTATCCATAATGAAAAAAGGAGAGCCGATAATTGATGTATCTTCGGTATATGCCAGGGGTTCAGGGCAATATGGGAAAACAGGATATATGGCATTAAGAATCTTGTATTCCCTCCCCATATCATGACCTGCCTTGACTTTTGCTTCAATTGGAGGACGGCGCAGCACCATCTGTCTGCCACCCATGTCAATCATATATGTTAAATTGGAAAATCCACTGGGAAACTGGGTTATTGCTATCTCTCCTGAAAGACCTGCAATATTTTCCTTTAAAAATTTTTTTATTGCAATTTGATCAATTTCCTCGCCAGACCTGATTGCTCCGGCTTTATCTGTAACTACCATAATATTTCCCTCCACTATTTTCAAAGCGATCCAGGGGTCATAATGCATATCTTCTTAATATCCGTTTTGCGAGAGATGATTTATGTACTTCATCTGCACCATCATAGATTCTTGCAGCCCGCTCATGGCGGTAGAAAAAAGCAAGTATGGTATCATCGGTCATGCCAAGACCTCCATGAACCTGCAAAGCTCTGTCCACTATATTATTCATGGTATTTGCCACCACAAATTTAATCATGGATATGCTGTCCCTTGCCTTTTTTGCTCCCATGGTATCAATCTGCCAGGCTGAATTAAGGGTTAAAAGCCTTGCTGCCTGGAGCTCTGTTGCAGACTCTGCAACCCAGTTCTGGATAGTCTGTCGGGTTGCAAGCGTCTTTCCCGAAGGTGAAATAACCCGTTCATTGGCCCGTTTGCACATAAGATCAAGTGATCGCCGGCATATTCCCAGCCATCGCATGCAGTGATGAATTCGTCCCGGGCCCAGACGATCCTGGGCAATTACAAAGCCATGACCTTCCTGTCCCAGCAGATTTTTTTGGGGCACTCTGCAGGATTCAAAAAGAATTTCTGCATGGCTGAAATAATCACTGCCTTCATGGCCCATGACCGGAATATTTCTTACCATATTAAAACCTTTTGTATCACAGGGTACAATAATCATACTGGCCTGAAGATAGGTTGAGGCTTCAGGATTTGTCACTACCATTGCAATGGCAAAATCAGCTCCATCTGCTGCTGTTGTATACCATTTATGACCATTAATGATATAATCGTCTCCATCCTTGACTGCTGTGGATTCCAGCATTACAGGATTTGATCCCGGCATATCCACCTCGGTCATGGCAAAACATGATCGGATTTTGCCTTCTACGAGAGGATTGAGATAGCGCTGTTTCTGCTCCTTAGTCCCATGCTCGTGAAGAATTTCAACATTCCCTGCATCGGGCGCCTGGCACCAGAATACATAATGACCCAGGGGAGATCGTCCCAAGCAGAGAAAGTCCCATGCCTCCACATTCAGTGGGGAAATTAGGAGCCCACAACTCCATTTTTTTCACTATATCCTGTTTTTCCTTAAGCACAGGTAGCAAATCTTTGAAATCTTTTACCAGAAATTCCGGCTCAAGTGGAATAAGTTCTTTTTCCACAAATTCATTGATCATATCCACAATGGTCTTAATTTTATCTGAAATTAAAAAATCCATTTATATCTCCTTTTTTCTTTTTTTTAATAACTCTCCAGGCTGTTCCAGA
>CAXMTQ010000180.1:340-4880 GCA_964196205.1 uncultured Desulfobacula sp. | reverse complement strand
GGGCTTATCGGGGTTATGGTTATTTTGATAAGAGTTGTAAACCCGGCTTTTCCGGAAGGAATGATGCTGGCTATACTGTTTGCCAATCTTTTTGCCCCTCTTTTTGACTATTTTGTGGTCCAAAGCCATATCAAGAGGAGAAGGAGGATTCAATCATGAGTGCAAAAAAAGAAACAGCAGGCAGGACAATCCTCGTTACTTTAATTCTCTGTGTTGTATGTTCGGTTCTGGTATCTTTTTCTGCGGTTTATCTAAAACCGGTTCAGGAAAAGAATAAAAAACTGGATATAAAGAAAAATCTGCTTTTTGCAGCCAAATTAATTGAAACTCTGGGTGTGAATGAAAAGCAGATTGATCAGGCATACCAGAAAATAGAGACAAAGATTGTTGATCTTTCAACAGGGTTATACAACGATCAAATGGATCCGTCCGGTTTTGATCAGGCAAAGGCAGCCCGTGATCCAGAACTAAGTAAACTGATTAGCGCTGACCTTGATGTTGCAGGGATTAAAAAGAGAGAAAAATTTTCAAAAGTTTATCTTGTTAAGAAAGAGGGAAAACTGGAGCAGATTATATTTCCCATGTATGGTAAGGGACTTTGGTCAACCATGTATGCTTTTCTTGCCCTTGAACCTGATTTTAATACAATTAGAGGAATTACCTTCTATTCCCATGGCGAAACTCCGGGACTTGGAGGAGAGATTGAAAATCCCAGGTGGCAGAAACTCTGGATAGGCAAAAAAGTATTTGATGATGATTTCAATGTGCTTTTTGATATTTTAAAGGGAGAAGTCCCTAAAGGTGTTGAAAATATAGACAATAAAATTGATGGAATCTCCGGGGCAACTCTGACATGCAATGGTGTTGAAAATTCAATCATTTACTGGTTTGGCAAAGATGGATTTTTAAAATTCATTAAAAATGAAATAGAAAGTGGGAGGGGATAAGATATGAATTTTAAAAAAACAATACTTGACCCGCTGTTTAATAATAACCCCATTGCCCTGCAGATCCTTGGTGTCTGCAGTGCTCTGGCAGTTACATCCAAAATGGAGACTGTGCTGGTCATGTCCCTGGCTGTAATCTGTGTTATAGCATTGTCAAGTTTAAGCGTCAGTATTATAAGGGATTATATCCCTTCCAGCATAAGAATAATTGTTCAGATGACCATTATTGCCTCTCTTGTTATCATAACCGATCAGATATTAAAGGCGTATCTGTTTGAAACATCAAAGGCACTTTCAGTCTATGTGGGACTTATCATAACCAACTGCATTGTCATGGGAAGAGCTGAAGGATATGCCATGCAAAATGGTCCTTTATTGAGTTTTTTAGATGGCATCGGCAATGGCATCGGCTATGCAATTGTTCTGATTTTTGTAGGAGTTTTCAGAGAGTTGTTTGGAAGCGGGTCCCTGTTGGGATATCAGATACTGCCGCTTGCCAGTGAAGGTGGGTGGTATCAGCCAAACGGTTTGATGCTTCTGGCTCCAAGTGCTTTCTTTTTAATTGGTTTTTTCATTTGGATTCTGCGAACTTTTTATAAAGATCAAGTGGAAGAGGGGTAAATAAATTATGTTTGAACACTATATAAGTTTGTTTATTAAAGCTGTTTTTATTGAAAATCTGGCTCTTGGGTTTTTTCTTGGAATGTGTACATTCCTTGCAGTCTCTCAAAAGGTGAAAACAGCTATGGGGCTTGGGATTGCTGTTATTGTTGTCCAGGCCATTACAATTCCGGTTAATAATATTTTATATACATATGTTTTAAAACAGGGTGCGCTCTCCTGGGCTGGTATGCCTGATATGGATTTATCATTTTTAGGGCTTATATCATATATTGGTGTAATTGCAGCCATGGTGCAGATACTTGAGATGGTTCTCGATAAATATGTTCCGGCTCTTTATAATGCACTTGGAATTTTTCTGCCGCTTATCACAGTAAATTGTGCAATCCTTGGTGGTTCACTCTTTATGGTTGAGCGTAATTATAATTTTGCAGAGAGTGTTACATATGGAATTGGCTCAGGAGTTGGCTGGGCACTGGCAGTAGTGGTTCTTGCTGGAATCAGGGAAAAAATGGCGTATAGCAATCCTCCCGAGGGGCTTAGAGGACTTGGGATTACCTTTATTACAGTAGGACTTATGGCATTTGGATTTTTAGCATTTTCGGGGATTTCGTTATGATGAGTACTATTTTTCTCGGTGTTGTCATGTTTACCCTGGTAGTTCTGGGTCTGGTTACAATTATCCTTGCTGCAAGGTCAAAACTTGTTAACACCGGAGACATTAATATAAATTTAAATGAGAAAAAAGATTTAACACTTTCAGCCGGTTCAAAACTTTTAAATGCTTTGGGAAGCGCAGAGATTTTTGTTCCCAGTGCATGCGGCAGTGCAAGGTTAAAGTTTTTGAAGGCGGTGGAGATATCCTGCCAACAGAGACAGCCCATATTACTAAAAAAGAGGCGAGGGAGGGAGAGAGGCTCGCCTGCCAGGTTTCTGTTAAGACAGATATGAAAGTTGAGATTGAAGAGTCTATTTTTGGTGTTAAAAAGTGGGAGTGTACAGTCAGATCCAATCACAATGTTGCAACTTTTATTAAAGAGCTTGTTCTGGAAATTCCTGATGGAGAAGCAGTTCCGTTCAGGGCTGGAGGTTATATACAGATTGAAGCGCCTCCCCATGAACTTAAATATACAGATTTTGTGGTGGAAGATGAATTTAAACCTGACTGGGATCATTTTGATGTATGGCAATATATCTCAAAAGTTTCAGAAGAGACTGTCAGAGCGTACTCCATGGCAAGTTATCCTGAAGAGGAGGGTATTATCATGTTAAATGTCAGGATTGCATCTCCACCTCCAAGATCTAAGAATATTCCTCCAGGGAAAATGTCATCGTATATTTTTAACCTGGTTCCAGGAGACAAGGTTACCATTGCAGGACCCTTTGGAGAGTTCTTTGCACGGGAGTCTGACAAGGAGATGATATTTGTAGGCGGTGGAGCCGGAATGGCCCCCATGCGCTCCCATATTTTTGATCAATTAAAACGGCTTAAGACAAAAAGAAAGATTTCATACTGGTATGGAGCAAGATCAGAAAAGGAGATTTTTTATCAGGATGATTTTGATACGCTTGCCCGTGACAATGAAAATTTCTCATGGCACATTGCTTTGAGTGAACCCCAGCCCGAAGATAACTGGACTGGTCTCACAGGGTTTATCCATCAGGTTCTTTTTGATGAATATATCGCAAAGCATGAGGCACCTGAAGATTGTGAATACTATATGTGCGGCCCACCGATGATGAACAGTGCTGTAATAAAGATGCTCATTGATCAGGGGGTTGAGCCTGACGATATCATGCTTGATGATTTTGGAGGGTAAACATTCTTCCACTGGAGATTGTGGTAGATTTTCAGGTTTATATATAATACCTTTTGTTTTTGTCCTGATTTTTAGCCTTGGTATAACAGGGTGCGGTACATCATCCAGGGAAGTTAAAACGTTTCAAGGTTCCACCATGGGAACTACTTACAGCATTAAGTATGTTCAGGAGAAATCTTCAAAAGGTATAGATGTTATAAAAAAGGCTGTGGATGCAGGGCTTGAAAAAATAAACTCCATGATGTCAACCTGGGATCCAGAATCAAATTTAAGTTTGATTAATAAAGCTGATGCTGATAAATGGTTGGATCTGCCTTCTGATTTATCAAAACTCATTGGTTTTGCTTTTGATTTATCCCGAAAAACAGATGGGAAATATGATGTCTCCATAGGCCCTCTGATTAATTTATGGGGCTTTGGCCCTGAAGGAGCAAGAAAAATTCCAACTGATTTGCAGATTGCAAAAACAATGAAAATCAGCGGGTATGACAAAATAGAATTGAATATTAAAACAGATAAGCTTAAAAAGAAATTTAAAGAGAGTTATATTGATCTCTCCAGCATTGCTAAAGGTTATGGTGTTGACAAGACTGCAAAGATACTTGAAGGTTTTGGAATCAAAAACTATATGGTGGAAATTGGAGGAGAGATTAAAACCAGTGGGAAAAAACAGGATATTCCATGGAGAATTGCCATTGAATCACCCCGCAAGGGGAAAAATAAAACTTTTAACAAGGTTTTGAATCTTATGGATTGTGCCATGGCAACATCAGGAGATTACCGCAATTTTTTTAAAGAGGGTAAAAAGCGTTACTCCCATACAATTGACTCTGCAACAGGCCGCCCTGTGCAAAATGATCTTGCAAGTGTGACTGTGGCAATCCCAAATGGAGAGTGTTTTAAAGCTGATGCATGGGCTACAGCCCTCATGACTTCAGGAAAAGATAGAGGGATGGAACTTGCCACGCAATTTAATATTCCAGCTCATTTTATTTATATTGAAGAAGACGATTTAAAAGAGATTTCAACAAATCTTTTTATCAAGGAGTTTCTATGATCTTATATTTTGTAATCACATTGACAGTAATGCTTCTATTTGCAGGCGCACTTGTTATAGGCCGTCTGTTTAAAAAAAGAGGCTATATCCATACA
>CAXMTQ010000180.1:0-330 GCA_964196205.1 uncultured Desulfobacula sp. | reverse complement strand
GGCGAATCTGATAATTGTTCATGTGACAGATAAATACTCTAAAATGGTAAAAATAATTTAAGCACATCATTTTTCAAAGGGGGAGCCTGGTTTTTATGCCAGCCCCCCTCCATAATCGATGTTTTGCTGTTTTTTACCATCCAAGGGTAAGATAGTCATGCATGGAAGTGGCAGCCTCTCTTCCTGCTCCCATGGCAAGAATGACTGTTGCAGCTCCTGTAACAATATCGCCTCCTGCCCAGACCCCTTTTTTGGATGTCTTTCCATTTGCAGGGTCAGCAGCAATATTGCCCCACCTGTTCAACTCTAGTCCAGGTGTTGAACCTGTAA
>CAXMTQ010000179.1:0-4944 GCA_964196205.1 uncultured Desulfobacula sp. | reverse complement strand
CAGTCAAGTATAGAGGCCTTTGCTCCAAAATCATGTATCGCTTGCAACCGGGCTTTTGACGATCCTTTGGGCATAAAGACAACTGCTTTGCAACCAAACTTGCTTGCTGCCCAGGCAACGGCTCTTCCATGGTTACCGTCGGTTGCAGTAACAAAAGTTAAATGGCTGATTTTTTCCCGGTGAAATAAAATATTGTCAAATGTACACTCTTTTAAATCAAGTGATAGTTCTGACAAGAGTATCCTGGCCATGGCATAACCGGCTCCGAGCACCTTGAACGCATTTAAATCAAATCGTTTGCTTTCATCCTTTATCAATATTTCATTAACACCTAAATGACTGGCAAGGGCAGGTAGTGTAATCAAAGGGGTTGGGCTGTATCCTGGTAAGCTTTCATGAAAAAGTGCCACAGCCCTGGCAATTTCAAGACTCGCAATACCAAAACCGTTTGAAAGAGAATCTCCATCAAGTTTATTAAAATGGCATTCAATGGCTTTTTCCTTTTCATTTATGTTCACTTGACCTCCAAATTTTTAAATTCGTTAAGTTCATGCATAATGCCTTCACTTTTATTGAGCGGCTCTAAGCACGAATAGGCAAAATCCCATGTGAGACAAAACTGCAAACACAAATCAGGGCAATATCAACACCTTTTTTTTAAATATTTAATATATTTACCTGCCGCTATTGTCAAGCGGCAAGGTTAAGACAAAATGTTCTGCAATTACATTGACAAAACAATTAGTAATAGCATATATTTCTTTATACCATAACCGTAGCGAGCAGCCTGCAATGATCACCACTTACAATAATCTGGAGGTCACGCACAAAACATGAAAGAATTACAAAATTAATTCTTTCATTTATAGATCACCTTATCTGGAAGGCTGCTGCAAAGGAGAGATACAAATGAAAATAATCAATGCTAAAGATATATTACCTGTAAGAATGGAGAGTGAAATAGTTCACAATGTTGCCGGAAGAGTGATGATCGGGAAAAAAGACGGTGCACAAAATTTTTGCATGAGAATGTTTGAAATGGGTAAAGACGGACATACCCCAAGGCACACCCATGACTGGGAGCATGAAATTTTTGTCCACTCAGGAGAGGGAGAGGTTTTTATAGAGGATAAATGGCATTCTATTTCAAAAGGATCTGCTGTATTTATTCCACCCAATATTGAACATCAGTTCAAAAATAGATCTGACACAACATTTGTCTTTTTATGTTTGATCCCGTCTGGAGCACCTGAGTTATGAGCAGCTTAAGAACCTGTGTGGGAAAAGATGCAAAATTTATCGTGGGTATCCATAAGCCGGAATTTGAAATTATAAATTTAAGGAGCAGTGATCATCTGGAATCTCTTGGACAGCTTGAAGATGGAACAACTGTTGATAATTCTGTCAATTTTCCCAGAGAAGACCTTTATGAACCCGGGGCTTATATAATCTATGAAATTGCCAATGCCTTTCCATTCAGAGGTACAACTTATATCAACTCGGCCTGGGCTGATATTAAAGCCGGACATCCTGAAAAAATTCGTATTGCAGCTCCTGAGCCATGTTCTCTTTTACAGAATTTTAAAAAAATGGAAGGGGATAACAACAGAGAGCTGAAAGATAAAAATTCAATTATTAATATCCTGCCACATGCCCTGTTAATCGCCCTTGCCCAGGCTTCCACAGACCCGGAAGAGTTAATGATTCTGGCACAAAAATCGTGCAATATCCTTTTTGATCCAAAAGATCAAAATCTAAGCAGGACCCCTGTTGGAATTGGATATAAAAAAAAGAAGTCTGGAGAAACAATTCCAGATATTTATGATCATGAACTTTTTGAAGTTCTTGTGAACAACAGATATCTTCCTGATGATTATAAAAATGCCCTGGTATTAAAACCAGGAGTCCAGGGAAATAATGAAATCACAGGAGAATACCTTTCTGAAGACAAGCAAACCCATGTGTTTGAATATTTAAGGCGCAATTCATATATTCCCTGGGGGCATTTTGCATCCAATATGGCAAATGATACCATCAGGTACTCTGCCTGTGACCTCACTGATGAAGACATGAAAGGTATAAGACACTTATATTATCAGCGCATATTTGTAAGAGTTGCATTCCAGCTTGATATTGATCTGCCCGGCAAAAGAGAGAGACTCACCCAGGATGGACTAGAAAAGCTGAGGGTTAAGATACAAGAAAAGCTTAAAAATAACCAGAAGCTTTCCTTAGAATTTGATGCCCCTTTGTGGGGATGGAATTTTGGCTTTGGGTATGCCCAGTCCGGCCACAGGCTCCATGCTTCCCACCAGATGATCCACCAGCAGAATGCCATGATCCCAAAGCTTGTTCAAACTGATTCAGGTGAAAGCATGAGCTGTTTTTCCTGCGGTGATCTGATAAGTGATTTTATTAAAGATTATAAAAAAACCATTGGTAAAAATTTTTTTGAAAATTATCTTAATGCCATAAAAAATAACACAAGAACAGATGGGAACCAGAAAGGCGAAACTTCCCTGGTTGTCATGGAGGATGATCACGTAATACTGTTTGTGCCAAAGGCCCAGATCTGTGAATGGGAATTGCAGCTTTTTCCGAAAAGATCCTGCGCCAATATACTTGAAGCAGATATGAACATGCGAAAATCTCTGGATAGAGCCATCCTGCTTGCAGTAAAAACCCTTGAATCCCTTGGTGCACAATTTGTGACCTCCATTGAATTTTCCAGCCGCTTTGATTCAAAGGAGAGTGGCCAGCAATTGTTATATTCATTTATACCAAGGCTGCCCCATGCACCCCATACATTCAGTGAAGCTCAATTGCGATGGATTTGTGGAGTATACCCAGAAGATTTCGCCCACGCATGCCGACAGGAGGTTACAGGATGATAATTTCCCCAACTTCTTTGTTGGCAAATAATTTTAATCCTCGGGATACTCTATGTATGACTGTGGTTAAAATTATTTTCCGCCTAAAATCTGGCAAAAATATCTATCCTGTAACAGGCTGTCAAAGGAGATTGTCAGATGATTCTACATGATTTTATTTATGAGTGGGATGGCAAAACCAGGTCGGGTGAGAAACCGGTTTCATGGTGGCCGGGATCATATCATGTTAAAATTTTAAAACTTGGAGCTGACAATGAAAATATCAGCTATCTTTTTTCCACAGCTGTTCTTTTAAAAAATGCCAGAACTCAAAAGCCCATGAACACATCTTTGAGAAATTATCTTCACAATTTTGCCAAAAAAATTTCAAAGAAGTATGATCTGAATATAAAAAAAACATTGTGGATTGAATTGGATGATACAATCAGGGTGGCAACCTTAAATCCTGACCCGAGACCAGTTCCTGAAACTCTCTATTCCATCTCCTGGCGTTCAATAAGACCCAATGAACTTGAATTAATCGAGCCATATATTGATGACATGTAAAAAGGGTTGAATCTTTTCTGACTCAACCCTTTAAACATTTAGTTTTTATTTTATACAACACCCTGATCCATCATTGAATCTGCAACTTTGACAAACCCTGCAATATTGGCACCATTTACATAGTTACCGGGAGTTCCATACTCTTCAGCAGCTGAAATACATGAGTGGTGAATACTCTGCATAATGTCTTTAAGCTTGGCTTCAACTTCTTCACGGGACCATTTTATCCGCATTGAATTCTGCGACATCTCAAGCCCGGATACTGCAACGCCACCGGCATTGGCAGCTTTCCCAGGTGCAAAAAGAATCTTGTTGTCAAGAAAGATATCAACCCCTTCTGGTGTTGTGGGCATATTTGCACCTTCACTAACCACATGAACTTTATTGTCAACAAGATTCTGAGCATCCTTTCCATTGATTTCATTCTGGGTTGCACTTGGAAAAGCACAGTCCACTTTATGATCCCAGAGCGGGTTATGGTCAGAACCGGCATCAATCTCAGTATAAACAGCATCTGAATATTTTTCAGCATACTCTTTAATGCGGCCGCGTTTTACATTTTTCAGATACATGACATATTGAAGTTTGGATTCATCAATTCCTTTTTCATCATAAATATATCCTGAAGAATCTGAAAGTGTAACAACTTTGGCTCCCAGCTGGTTTAATTTTTCAGTGGTATACTGGGCAACATTACCAGAACCTGAAACAAGACAAACCTTGTTTTCAAGGTTTTCATTTTTTGTTGCCAGCATTTCATTGGCAAAAAAGACTGAACCATATCCAGTGGCCTCGGGTCTTATAAGACTCCCTCCCCAGTTAAGGCTTTTTCCAGTTAAAATGCCGGAAAACTCATTTTTCAATTTTTTATACATCCCAAACAAGAATCCGATCTCTCTTCCTCCAACACCTATATCACCTGCAGGAACATCTGTATCCGGGCCGAGGTGACGGTATAGCTCACTCATGAAACTCTGGCAGAATCTCATGACTTCATTGTCTGATTTACCTTTAGGATCGAAATCTGATCCGCCTTTCCCTCCGCCCATGGGAAGAGTAGTCAAGGCATTTTTAAATACCTGTTCAAAGGCAAGAAATTTCAAAATGGAGAGGTTTACAGAAGGATGGAAACGAAGGCCACCCTTATACGGCCCTATAGCTGAACTCATTTCAATTCTAAAGCCCCTGTTAACCTTTACTACACCCTGATCATCCACCCATGGAACCCTGAACAGGATCACACGTTCCGGCTCTACAACTCTCTCCATTATTCCAGCATGCCGGTATTCAGAATTCTTATCCAGAACCGGTTTAACAGATTCAGCAACTTCTGTAACTGCCTGGTGAAACTCTTTTTCGTAAGGATCTCTTGCTTTAACAATATCCATTATTGTATTCATGATTATTCTCCTATGATGTTTTAAGTTGTTGATTGATTTCAGTCAGAACAAATGCCATCTCTTGTATTATAATAAACTTGAGCCCTCTCTTTTCCAGAACTCTGTTT
>CAXMTQ010000178.1:4681-4945 GCA_964196205.1 uncultured Desulfobacula sp. | reverse complement strand
GAAACTGCAAGAGCCCATGGTGATTTGTCGGAAAATGCAGAGTATCATGCAGCAAAAGAGAGGCAATCATTTCTTGAAGGCAAGATTGGTGAAATTGGTTATAGACTTGGTAATGCAAGGGTTATCGATCCTGCAAAAGTGTCAAAAGATTCTGTTAGATTTGCCAACACAGTTCTTGTTGAAAACCTCGATTCACAAGAAGAGATAACTTACATGATTGTTGGACAGGATGAAGCAGATATCAAACAAGGGAAAATTTCTGTA
>CAXMTQ010000178.1:4398-4671 GCA_964196205.1 uncultured Desulfobacula sp. | reverse complement strand
TTTCGAGGATCAAATTTGTTTTTTCAACGTAGAAATTGGGAAAATTGGGGTTGTGTAACAGTCTGTGGATAAATAGGTTGGGGAGGAAAAAGCTTTGGCAAGAGTTACTATTGAAGATTGTTTAAAAAATGTGGATAATAGATTCAGCCTTGTTCATCTGGCAGCAAAAAGAGTAAGACAGGTCAGAGAAGGTGCAGATTTATTGGTGAAATCATCCAAGAATGAGGATGTTGTTACAGTTTTAAGAGAAATTGCCGCAAAAAGGATAGTTGG
>CAXMTQ010000178.1:0-4379 GCA_964196205.1 uncultured Desulfobacula sp. | reverse complement strand
TGAAGACGTAGAAGAGTGATAGTCTCCTGTGAAAAGTCCAATAGCCGGTAATCGGCATTGAAAATCAATCTGAACAAAAGAGTAGACCGCGCCGTCGGCAAGGCTGTTCATGATTGGAGCATGATCCTTGAAAATGATCGGATTCTTGTGGGAGTGTCCGGGGGTAAAGATAGTCAGGTATTATTAAAAATCCTGTTTTCTTTACAAAAAAAATCACCTGTTAAATTTGATATTTTACCTCTGCACATTGATGCCGGGTTTGAAGATTCCTTTGCAAAAGAGCTTGAATATTATGTCAAAAACAATTATGGCAGGATAAAAGTTGAATATAAAGATTATGGTGTATTAGCCCACTCCAGTAAAAACAGGGAAAACCCATGTTTTTTATGTTCCCGTCTCAGAAGAAAAAGGCTTTTTGAAATAGCAAAGGAGAATGGCTGCCAGAAAATTGCTCTTGGACATAATAAAGATGATTTAATTGAAACTCTGTTTATTAATATCTGTTATGCTGGCAAAATTGGAACAATGAAACCCAGGCAGTCTTTTTTTAAAGGGGAGCTTGATATAATAAGACCTTTGGCATATGTTGAAAAAAAAGATATTGTCTTGTTTTGCAAATTGTGTGATATACCTGAGTTTAAAAACAGTTGTCCCAGTGCAGGCAAGACAAAACGCAGTGAAATAAGAGATATGCTTGAAACACTTTATAAACATAATAAACATATAAAAGGCAATATATTCAGATCAATGAGTAATATTGCAACAGATTATCTTTTAGATACTAAAAATGATAGATATTCAAAATCAACCTGATTTCAGAAAAATTCCAATCGATAAGGTTGGAATAAAGGGTCTTAAATACCCTGTCAAAGTCCTGGATAAGACAACAGGTCTTCAATCCACTGTAGCCCAGATAAGTATGTATGTTGATTTGCCTCACCAATGCAAAGGCACGCATATGAGCAGATTTGTTGAAATTTTGCATCTGTTCAGAACAAAGGTCTCTTTAGAATCCATAACCAATATCCTTGAAGATATGAAGAAAATTCTTGGAGCCCAATCTTCCCATATTGAGATAACATTCCCCTATTTTATTGAAAAACAGGCTCCTCAAACAGGTTCAAAAGGCCTTATGGATTATACATGTTCCATAATGGGGTCATCCAATGGCAGTAAACAGACAGATATTGTTTTAACCATTACAGTACCCATAACATCAGTATGCCCATGTTCAAGGGAGATAAGTGAATATGGCGCCCATAATCAGAGAGGAGAGGTAAAGGTAAGCACAAGGTTTAACAAATTTATCTGGATTGAAGATATTGTTGAGGTTGTAGAAACCAGGGCATCATGTGATATTTTTTCAGTATTAAAAAGAGAAGATGAAAAATTTGTCACTGAAAAAGCTTATGACAATCCTAAATTTGTTGAAGACATAGCAAGGGATGTCTCAAAAATCTTAATGGAGGATGAAAATATTACCTGGTTTTCCGTAAGTGCTGAAAATTTTGAATCCATTCACAACCACAGTGCTTATGCCTATATTGAGAAATAAAATTCTCAAACCTCAAATCTCACAACTCATATCTCTCAACCCGCTCAATAAGATCAGATAAAATAGAGTCATAACCTTTGCCTTCCTGATTCACCATAATAACATAGGGATAAAGCCTGCCGTCCCCGCCGAGAATATATCCAGCCCTGGTTCTAACGCCTGAAAGTGTTCCTGTTTTATAAAAATCATTTTTTGAATTCTTTAAAAATGAATGATATGGCATGAATTTCAAAAGGATCTGCAGCATCTGATCAGGGGTTATCCGGTTTGATCTTGAAATGCCTGAACCTTCATGAATTTTAATATTTTTTAAGTTTAAATTCTGTTCTGAGAACAAATTAAGTGCTTTAAGACCTTTTTCAATTGTTGCAGGTTCTCCAAACTTTTTTGCCCCGATAACCAGTAAAAGCTGATTTGCAATAAAGTTATTGGAAAATTTTAAAAGTTTTTGCACAATATCTGTCAGTTTAAATGGAGATTGAAAAGAGTATATCTTTCTGCCTCTGGTATCAAAATTATCCAATAAAATGGAACCTGTTATTTTAATATGATGTTGTTCAAGAAAGTATTTTATCAGCAATCCAGGATATAAAAGACTCTGCTGCTTTGAAAGAGGAATTCTCCCCTGATTTAAACCACTTTGTTGAATGTCTTTATAAAACATGGAAAGAAGGGGCGTTTGAGGCTCTCTACTGACAAACCTGTTTTTCTGACTGTTCCATTTGAAATTTATGGTATTAAAGTTAGCACATAAAGCTCCTGCAGAAGCATCATATGGATTTAAAGAATTTCCTTTACCTGGAATTTTGATTTGTCCTGAAAAATAGGTGTGATCAAGAATGATATTATGAATTTGTTCTGCCTGAGTTTTTAAAATGATTTCATTGCATAATTTTTCAATAACCTCGGAAATAAACAGAGGATCTCCAAAACCTTTGATATAGAGGTCGTGTGAAGAGTTATCAAATAAATATTGAGTTGGAAAACTATAGTTTTCACCAAGAATACCAATGGCAGCAAGGCTTGTCAGAATTTTTAAAATAGAAGCCGGAACAAACTGCTTTTCAAGGTTTTTTGCATATATGATCCTCCCCTGATCATCAGCGAGTACTACACCTGTATTCAAACTATCTGCATTAACAAAGGGTCCAAGGCTTAACTCTGCAGTGCAAACAGTCAGGAAAACTATAAAAGTTATAATTTTTTTTTTATCAATCATTATCAGAGTAAAATGCTTTATACCCAAGGTATGTCATATATACATCAGCTTTACTTGATATCTCAAAAGGTGAATGCATGGAGAGTACTGCAGGCCCGCAGTCAAGAACGTTCATGCCATACCTGGCAATAAATTTGGCAATAGTTCCACCGCCTCCCTCATCAATTTTTCCGAGTTCTCCAGTCTGCCAGACAATTGAGTTTTTATTGAAAATCTGCCTGATTTTACCCACAAATTCTGCACTGGCATCGCTTGATCCTGATTTGCCTGCCGACCCGGTAAATTTTGTCATGCATATACCAAATCCGAGTTTTGCAGCATTCATTTTTTCATGAACATTTTTATAATCAGGATCCATTGCAGCATTAACATCAGCAGAGAGACAGGATGAATTAATCAGTGTTTTTCTAAGAGTGCGGTTGTCAGCATTCTGCCCGTTTAAAAAAAGCAGGTCAGAAATAAAATCTTCAAGAAAATTTGATTTAGCCCCGCTGCTTCCTTCACTTCCTATCTCTTCCTTGTCAAAAAAGAGAGCAATGGCAGTTTTATTTGCAGGTTGTTTTATATCAAGGATAGCTTTAAGAGTTGTATAGGCACATATCCTGTCATCCTGGCCATAGGATCCTATCATTGATCTGTCAAATCCAATATCTCTTGCCTTCTGCGCCGGTACAGCTTCTATTTCTGCGCTGACAAAATCTTCCTCCACAATACCGTATTTCTCATATAAAAGATTTAATATACCAAGTTTAATTCTCTCTTTTTCTTCATCACTTCCAAGAGGTATGCTTCCTGCTACAAGGTTTAGTTTTTCTCCCTGAAAAACTTCTGAGATTTTTTTATCATTCTGGGTTTTACCTGCAAGATGCGGCAAAAGATCGGTAACAGTAAATACTGGATCATCAGGCTGTTCACCAATACTTATATCAATTGTTTCATTTTTTGAGGTTATGATTGTTCCATGTAAAGCAAGGGGAAGAGTCAGCCAGTGATATTTCCTGATACCTCCGTAATAATGGGTTTTTAAAAATCCCATACTTAAGTCTTCATAAAGCGGGTTCTGTTTTAAATCAAGCCTTGGAGAATCAATATGGGAGGCAATGATATTGACTCCTGAAACAAGATCCTCTTTTCCAAAAACAGCCATTGCAACACAGCGATTCTGAAAAATTTTATAAACTTTATTACAAGAGTGCTGCTTTTTTGTTAACAAGGTATCAATATTAACAAAACCTCTCTTCTTTGCAGCCTGGACAATTTGTTTTACAGCTTCTCTTTCAGTTTTGGACTTATCTAAAAATTTTTTATACTCTTCACTGAATTCAAAAGTTTTGGTTTTTTGTTGTCTGGTCAGTTGATCAAAAACCAGAGTTGCTTTGTTTAAAATAGCTTTTTTTAGCTTTTTTATCTCATTTTTATTCATTGTACACAGTCCTTATCTATAAATGTCTCTTATAATTTCCAGGCATATTTTTTATAAATTTTCTATTATAAGATTAAAGTTAATAATAAATCCTGACGGTTCTTATCATTAGCATGAAAAGTTGTCAGGAATCAATGTTAAAAGGTTTTATCAACGGTGTATAATTTATTGTTGTTATATAT
>CAXMTQ010000177.1:0-4953 GCA_964196205.1 uncultured Desulfobacula sp. | reverse complement strand
CGGGTTATCCGGGCAGGAGCTGATTCCATTGCAGTGGTCTCTGCCATATGCTCGGCAGAAAATCCCTTTGAAGCTACCCGCAGGATTGGCTCATATTTTCAACAAACCAGAACCCCACAGGAGAATCCTTAAATGAAATCCCATTTCAGAACATTGACCATAGCAGGCTCGGACAGCGGCGGAGGTGCTGGTATCCAGGCAGATCTGAAAACTTTTTCTGCCCTGGGATGTTTTGGCATGTCTGCCATTACTGCCCTCACAGCCCAGAATACCCGGGTTGTTACAGGTATCTTCCCGATACCGCCAGAATTCATTGCACAGCAGATGGATGCCGTCCTGGATGACATTGGCGTGGATGCTGTAAAGATTGGCATGCTCCACTCCCCGGAAGTGATTGAGACTGTGGCGCAAAAACTTGTGGAGAAAAAGTGTCCCAATATTGTCCTTGATCCTGTTATGATTTCAAAAAGCGGTGACAAGCTTCTCTTAGATGATGCAATCAATGCCTTAAAAAAATATCTGATTCCCCTTGCCTCCATCATCACTCCTAACCTTCCGGAAGCTTCTGTGCTGCTGGGCAGAAAAGTTGAAACCTTTGGAGATATGCCCAAAGCAGCAAGGGATCTCTCTGCACTGGGATCTGCCAATGTCCTTGTAAAAGGCGGGCATCTGACCCAGGAGAGCTGCTGTGATCTATTATATCAAAAAAAAAATAATACTATTACTGAATTTCCCGAAAACCGTATCAACACCCCAAATTCCCACGGCACCGGGTGCACTCTCTCTTCAGCAATTGCTGCAAATCTCGCTAAAGGAGTGGATATTGAAACAGCAGTAAATAATGCCAAAACCTATATCACAGGCGCCATTATGGCAGGGGCAAACTATCAGACTGGAAAAGGCCACGGCCCTGTTCACCATTTTTATGATCTCTGGCCTTAAAGGAATTTAAGCTGCACCAAACAAAAAAAATTATTTGTGTCAGCTAAATAAAACAGCATTTTCAACAAGAGAACCAGATCAAAAATGACTCCAATGTACCACTGGGAGGATCACCGGATAAAAACACATGTCAAAAGAGAAAGGGTCACTCCACCGATGCGTGTGTTTACAATTCCCAAACGCAACTCATGGTTATCCTCAACAATTTATTGTGGTTGATAAAAATTTTGATAGTTACAACCATTTTTCCAATTTTCCAAGTGATTCATGTTGCGTTGTGCCCGACAGGGCATGTATATTAGTGCATAACACCATAATTCTTAAGCTTCAGGTGAAGGGTGCGCCTGGTAATCCCCAAGCGTCTTGCGGTTTCGCTTTTATTGTTTCCAACCTTGTCAAGCATTCTTAATATGGCAATTTTTTCAACATCATACAGGGTTTTTTCGCTTTCATCGGTTTCAAGTGTTTCATCACTATGTGAACTGCTTGAAGAAAATTTTGTATCTAATTGAATATCATTCCTTCCCAGATAATCCTGGGTCGAAAGAATCACACCT
This sequence comes from uncultured Desulfobacula sp., assembly GCA_964196205.1. Classification (GTDB taxonomy): domain Bacteria; phylum Desulfobacterota; class Desulfobacteria; order Desulfobacterales; family Desulfobacteraceae; genus Desulfobacula. Next base: position 3,454 of record CAXMTQ010000177.1, on the reverse strand, counting down.
CTTTCAATGGTGTTCATCAATTCCCGGACATTTCCGGGCCAGTGATAATTGACCAGTTTCTCCATTGCTTCCGGGGTAAAACCCTTAACAGTTCGAATATTTTTTTTTGAATATTTTTTCAAAAAATGCATGGCCAGAAGTTGGATATCCCCTATTCGATCCCGCAGGGGCGAAGCATGTAGATTGATTACATTCAACCTGTAATAAAGGTCTTCTCTGAACTCTCCTTTTTCAATCAAATCGATCAAGTTTTGATTGGTTGCTGCTATGATTCGTGTATTCACCTTAATAGTTTTATCACTGCCCACAGGGGTTACTTCTCTTTCCTGCAAAGCTCTTAAAAGCTTAACTTGCATGGACATGGATGTCTCACTGATTTCATCCAGAAAGAGACTTCCTTTGTCAGCCAGCTGAAATTTTCCTTCCCTGCGCTGGTTGGCACCTGTAAATGCACCTTTTTCATGTCCGAACAGCTCTGATTCCAGCAGGGTCTGGATTTTATGCAGCCTTCCAGGACAGTCTTTTCAGACCTCTATTCCCCATGCTTCTCACGGCCTGTGAGAGATTTATGTCAAATAACGACTGGGAAGTAGTCGAACGGGCCAGGGAAAAAGGGTTCAATACTGCCAAACTTTATGCAGAGGATCTTATTGCCATTTTCTTCAAAAACCCTGGCAGGGAAAACACAGCCATGGAAATTAATGAAAAGCTTGTGCAGCCCCTCATTGAATAATGATAATACGGTTTAAAACTTTACCCCAGGTACAATTTTAAAAAAATATTGACCACTCCAAGGGCAAATAAGGCTGGGAATAAAATTGCTTTTGATCTCTTTTTTGGGTCAGGGATCATGCTGTGGAGGGCAAGAGTGGTTCTGTTTAAACCAAAATAGAGACCTGTCAGCAGCAACAAACCCTGAATCAAGGGAATAACTTCAGGATAAAAGGGCTTGAACTGAACATGGGCAGTACCGAAAATATTCCATCCATATCCAAGTGGATCAGACAGTACATTCAGTACATAGGAGTAATTGACCATGATGGAAGGCAGGCTGAAAGCAATCCATGCAAAAATACCTACGGGTATCAACATATAGGAAAGCTGGAGCACAAGCTTCTTTACATTGCCTTTAAATCCTGCAAATCTTGCTGACAGGCGTGAAAGGAAAATGAATATTCCGGGAAATACAGCCAGGGACATGGTATATAAAACAAAAAGATAAATCAGGAAAGGCAAAACCTGTCTGGATTCAGTTATATTGGCTGCTTGCTTTATAAATTCCCAGGGTCCAAGCATGGTAATACTGAAAGCTATGGCCACCACCAGCATGATGATGATGTTATACATTTCTGAATAATCTTTAATATTCCTATCAGACCCAAATGGTCTTAAAAAGAATCCTATATTATTTTCAGGACATGTTTTGACGCATTCCGTACAAAGTCCACAAAAATTATTCCTATCCATGGTACCGGGATATTGATTCCAGGGGCATCCCCAGCCGTCGGGGCTTCCCTTGAGGCAGCATTTATTTTTGTGTTTTTCACAAATTTTTTTGTCAATGGCACGCAGGGCAGTCATGGATGCCATGGAATAATTGCCTAGAAAACCGCCCACAGGACACAGGTAAAGACAAAAGACCCGGTTTCTGAAAATAAATGCCATAACCAGGGTGGCCGCCAGAATCAGCAAAAACAAAACCGCAGTGGCTACAGGTCTTGTGATTAAAATGATGCCAAAAGAAATCATGGCCAGAAAAAGGATATTTTGAAGCCACATGTTTCTTAAAGGTCTTGGCCAGTCCAGACCAAGGCCGGTAAAATTGTGATGTTTACCCCGGATCGGTTTTTTAATAAATCCAACAGCAGTAAAAGCTTTTCTGCTGATCCATTCTCCTGGTGCAGGCAGAGGGCAGATCTGGCACCAGAGCCTTGCCCCCAGGGGAACAAAAACAGATTTCAATAGAAACCACCACAAAATCCAGACAATGATAATAGCGATATTATGATTTCCCACGGGTGTACCTTTGAGGCTTGCAATAATAAAAAGGTAAAAGATCACAAATCCCGGGAAAACAAGGAAAAACTGGAAACTTCTTCTTTTAAACAGCCATTTGAGACCTGGAATGATATCAAACAGGTTTATAACTCTTTTTTTCTGGTTTTTTCTGGAATTATGGTTTGCACCAAACCATATGAAGAGGCTTACAACAAGCCAGATGGAAAGGGATACCATGGTGTGATACAAGGTGTTGGGTGCCACAATCAGTTCACCTGTCATGAAAGGATGGAGATTGCCGCAGACCCTGGTACAGCGGAAGATAAACTTGCCTGCCTTGTCTGCAATAAACTCTATTTCTCTGACTTTATCCCAGTCTGCATGGATTACGCCGTCATCATCTTCCCATTCATATTTCTGGAATGCAATACCTTCTTGTTTGATTATAAACTCAACAGGATAACCATCCAGATAAAACCCGTGGGTAACATCTTTTGAAGTGGGTTTGATAATAATGGTGTCACCCTTGTTGACAAAGATCCTTCCTGGGGTATACCCATATTTTTGTGCTGTCAGCTCCACAACCCGTGTCTGGGGTTCAATAAATTTTTCAGCAAATAACTTTGGCAATCCAAGAGCGGTAAAAAAGAGAATCGCAATAATGACAAGCCTTGTAAATTTCAGTTTCATATTTTGATTTCCAGGATCTTTTTTTACCTGTGATGGATTAATAATATTGTATTAGATATTTAAACAGACTTACAGATTCTCTGCTGTCCCAATTGCGGCTTCCCATTGCCTTTCCCATTAACCCGCCATCCCGGCCTAAAATAAATGTGGTTGGTATGGAGCGTATTCCAAAGGCCCGGCCCATGCCTCCTTTTTTATCCAGCAGGATTTTAAAGGATAGATCATGCTTGAGAATAAATTTTTCAACCTTTTGTTTTGATTCTTTCAGATCCAGGGCAATAATCATCAGATCTTTACTGCCAAGTTTTTTATGGAGTCTTTCAATATCCGGCATTTCAAAAATACAATCCGGGCACCAGGTTGTCCAGAAGTTTAAGAACACGATTTTACCCTTGAAATCAGACAGTTTTACACTATTACCTTTCATATCCATCATATCATCGTCGGCCATAGGAGCAATTTTTGCCAACCTGATAATGCCAAGTGACTTGAATTTTTTTTCAAGAATATCATCTTTGGAATCAGCATACATGGCTTGAACTGAAAGTTGTAAAAAAATCAATATAAATACAACAGACCGGAATATTAGATTCATAGCAATATAAAGGGTTAAAGACTAAATAGGTTAAAAAATGTCAACCAGCCGGTTATGGTCGCAAAGGAGTCATTGAAAATCAGAATGCCTATAAAAATAAGAATCAGACCTGTACCTTTTTCAATAATCCAGAGATATTTTTTGATTTTATTAAAGAAAATGAAAAAATAC
>CAXMTQ010000176.1:0-4967 GCA_964196205.1 uncultured Desulfobacula sp. | reverse complement strand
CAGCAGGCAGACTGATTTTATTTCAAAGCAGGCTTATGCCAAAAGGCCCCATATATAGAGAACTTTTTTTTGCAAAATTTGGAACCAAACTCGAATAATGTTCTCATAGCTACGTTACAGGATGATTGTTTTTAATAAAACTTTTATCCGCCATTGCCAGGAAGATGAATGTTCCAATGAGCATGATAAGGGTGCCGCAGGGAAAAGAGAGTCTTAAACTTAAAAAATCCATGGCAAGTCCGGCTGCCATTGAACCTGTCAACATGCCGAGGCTGTGAGCAACCGTCATAATGGACATGACCGATCCCATTGCTTTTTTTTCATCACCTTTAATTACAGCATATGCCATGATTGCAGGCATGGAAATCCCTCCTCCGATTCCAAAAACTACAACTGCCACAACAAGATCAGAAAAAGATGATGACCAGTAGGGCAGCATCATTCCAATTGTAGAGAGTATTCCCCCTGTTATGATCATGATATCTTTATTTATCCTGTCTGCTGCCCAGCCCATGGGAATTTGAAGAAGACCTGCTACAAACACACCAAGCATAACAAGCACTCCGATCAAGGAGCCTGAAAGGCCAAATTCAATATCTGCGAACACAGGAAGAAAACACCATATCACTCCTATACAGGCGACATAGGCATATCTGAATATAAAAATAGAAATCAGAATTTTATCTTTTAATAGATTTGACCATGGAACTATCTGATAATTTTTATTGCCTGCCTGCTCCATAGATACCGGAGGTAATAAAAAGAGACATAACCAAAGACCGATTGCTGATAGAATACCCATACATATAAAGGCAGCATCAAGGGACCATATATCTTTTATCACGCCTCCCATCAAAGGACCAAGGCTCAGGCTTAAAAACATGGAAAGATTAAAAAGCCCCATGGAATATCCTTCCTGGCCGGCAGGTGTTATTTCTCCAACATAGGCCTGAACCACGGGCATAATCATGGCAGAAGCTGCTCCCTGGATAAATCTTAATATAATCAGGGATTCCACATTTTCTGAAAATACAAAGGCTATGGAAATAAGAGTATAGGCAAACAAGCCTGCAACAATAAATGGTTTTCTACCTTTTTTATCGGAAAGTCTACCAAAAACAGGCAAGAGAAAGGTGCGGGATATGGAAAATGATCCAAATATCAAGCCCACATATATTCCTGTTGCCCCAAGATCATTGGCATAAACAGGGAGCAGGGGCACTACGATTCCAACACCTGTAACAGTAGTGAAAATTGCGAAAAACAGGGTAACAAAGATACCTTTATGATCCGTGGGAATAATACCTTTACCGTTGTTCATCAGCCTTACTAAAATCTGTGACAATGATGCTCTGCGATTCAATTTATACATTCTTGAATTTGATCAATGAATCTGCTTGGTGTTGCAAATTCGCCTTTCCTGAAACGGGTGTGTGTCAGGTATAAAAATCTTTCTGCCCTGGTCATTGCCACATACATGAGGCGCCTCTCCTCAAAAAGAGCACTGTCACCGGCATCAATGGATCGCCAGTGAGGGAAAAGCCGCTCTTCGCAGCCTACAATAAATACAGTATCAAATTCCAACCCCTTGGCTGAATGAATGGTGAGAAGAGAGACTCCCGAAGAATCGGAGTCATCTTCATCCTCTTTATCTTCCCTTATCAAGGCTGCTTCCTCAAGGTATTCTAAAAGATTACCTGAAGCCCTTGCATTATAAATCAACTGTTCAATATTCTCTTTTTTTGAAATATATTCATTTTTGGTTTTTGTTTTTTTCTTCAGGTATTCTAAATAGTCAGTCTCTTCCATGACAACTTCCATGGCTCTTGCAGGAGTAAGTTCTCTGACTGCATCAATAATTTTTAAGACCTTGGAAAGATTTTCATGAATTTTTTTGCTTAAAACCCTATCTTTAATCATGATCCTTGCAGCATCCTGGAGGCTTGTACCCTCTGTTCTCAAGGCTGCAATTTTTTTGATCATGGCAGGCCCGATTCCCCTTTTGGGAGTATTGACAATACGCTCAAAGGAGACATCATCATTGGGGAAAAATGAAGCGCTTAAATAGGAGTTTATATCAAGAATTTCCGCTCTTTCAAAAAAGCCCTGGGAGCCTCTTAAATGGTAAGGTATCCTGTATGATCTGAAAATTTTCTCAAATGCAAGGGAGCAAAACTTTGTTCTGTAAACCACTGCTATTTTATCAAGGCTTACTCCCTGGCCATGGCGATTTAACCCCATGATTCTCTTTGCCACCCAATCAGCTTCATGTGTGTCTGACATAAAATCATATATCTCAATGACACCGCCTTTTTTATTGGAAAAACATTTTTTATCCATTTTATCAGGATTGTAATCAATCAAATCATTTGCAGCCTGGACAATTTCATCTGCTGATCTGTAATTCTCTTCAAGCCTGAAAATTTTTGAATTTTTATATTTTTGTGGAAAGTCGAGGAAATGGTTAACATTTGAGCCTCTGAATCCATAAACAGCCTGCCAGTCATCTCCAACACAAAAAAGGCTTTGATTTTCACCAAGAAGAAGATTGGTTAAATCCTCCTGAAGATTATTGGTATCCTGGTATTCATCCACAAGAATATAGGAAAAATAATTTTGATAATATTCACTGATACTTTTACTGTTTCTTAAAAGATCCCTTGTTTTTAAAAGAATATTATCAAAATCAACACTGTTCATCTCTTTTAAGCGTTCTTCATACTGATCAAACAGATCTTGAATTTTAACAGCAAAAAAACCGGGTTTCAAATCAAAATATTTTTTGGGGTTACCAAAATTTTTAGCCCTTGAAATCATGGAGAGGATTTTATTGGCATGTTTTTTTTCAATATTGTTTTTCACACACAGCTCTTTTATAAGTTTTTGCTGCTGATAAACTGAAAATACCAATATGGGTGATGAATACCCTGCTGCTTCACAATGGCGTTTTAAAATCATGAGACATGCTGAATGATAGGTTCTCACCCATTGAAATGCCTGGAATCCAAGGCCTGTCATCTCTATGAGTCTGGATTTCATCTCCTGAGCAGCTTTATTTGTAAAAGTAATGGCAAGAATCCTTTTGGGATCATGGCCATTGTTAACAAGGTGTGAAAACTTGGCTGTCAGGGTCCTGGTCTTACCAGAACCGGCTCCCGCAACAACAAGTGCCGGGGAGCCGGTATGATTTACTGCCTCCTGCTGTGGTACCGATAACTCCATAAACTATTTTTATAATATGATCAGGATCAAAAATATAATTATTTGAACAATATTGCTTGTCCAATTTATATAATTTTCGATCCTTAAAATCCTATTATAGCTCCTTGATAATTTCTTTTAAAACAGACTCAATTTCATTTTGTATTTCATGCAATCTTTTTTCACTCAGAGCTTCAAAGCGAAGGACCAGGGCCGGCTGGGTATTGGAAGCTCTTACAAGTCCCCATCCATCATCATATAATGCCCGCAGGCCATCAATATCGATGATATCCTGTTTTGCTTTAAAATGGGCAACAATTTTATCCACTGCCTTGAATTTTATTTCATCGGGGCATTCCACACGAAGTTCCGGTGTTGTAAAAGTCTTGGGAAGGTCCTGGATAAGTTCATCAACGCCCTTGCCTGTATCAGCCATAATTTCAAGCAGGCGACAGGTGGCATACAGGGCATCGTCAAACCCGAGATACCTGTCTTTGAAAAACATATGTCCACTCATCTCCCCTGCCAAAGCTGCATTCTCTTCTTTCATCTTTTTCTTGATCAGAGAGTGGCCTGTTTTCCACATAATGGCATTGCCGCCATGTTTTTTAATATCATCATACATGACCATGGAACATTTAACTTCTGAAATAAAGGTGGCCCCGGGATCGCGCTGAAGAATCTCCCTGGCATAAACAACCATGAGCTGGTCACCATAGATTAGCTCTCCATTTTTATCTACAACACCTATTCTGTCAGCATCACCATCATAACCCACTCCGAGATCAAGATTTTTTTCTTTAACAAGTTCTATCAGATCAAGCATATTCTTTTTCTGGGTAGGATCTGCTTCATGGTTGGGAAATCTTCCATCCATGTCGCAATAGATATCATATACTTCACATCCAAGATCTTTTAATACCGGCAGAGCTGTAATCCCTCCGGTTCCATTACCAGAGTCAATCCCTATTTTAATTGGATGTTTAATATTGATATTGCTTAAAATATAATCTTTATAAGGTGTGATTACATCCTTTTTGCTTACTTTGCCACTGCCTTGAACAAACTCCTGGTTCTCTATAATAATCCTGATATCCTGCAGTCCCTGGCTGTGAATGGAATCTGTGCCGCTGAGCAATTTAAACCCGTTATACTCAGGTGGATTATGGCTTGCAGTTACCATGGCGCCGCCTCCAAGATTTAAATGCTGTATGGAAAAATAGAGCACTGGTGTGGGACAGGTTCCAATATCAATGACATTGCATCCTGTGGATATAATTCCATCAATAAAAAGTTGGGCAAATTTTTGAGAAGTCAGCCTGCAGTCTCTGCCAACAGATATGTTGTTTCTGTTTTGGGTTTTTAAAAGGCTGCCATAGGCTTTGCCAATATTGACTACATCTTCATCTAAAATATCTCTGCCTGCAACACCTCTTATATCATATTCTCTGAAAATCCCTGGATCCACAGAACCTCCTTTTATATAATTTTTGATAAAATAACTAAAGCCCCAATAAGCCAGCAATAAGGGGCAAAAAGATGAAATCTGCCCGAATGAACTAAAGTCAAAAGTATTTTTAAAGCAATCAAACCTGTTATAAATGATGTAATTGTAGCATATATTGTCACAGGGTCAATGCTCAGATTGTTGTTTATCATATCTTTTATACTCAAAATTTGAGCACCGAGTATTGCAGGAATTGATAAAAGAAAAGAAAATTTAGCAGCCTTGTGTCTGTCAAGGCCGAGGAACATTCCTGCTGCAA
>CAXMTQ010000175.1:0-5002 GCA_964196205.1 uncultured Desulfobacula sp. | reverse complement strand
ATTTTTTAACTATATGTTGGATATTTAATATGTTATTGATTTTTCCGCCTGTTGCAAAGCCCTGCGAACCTCCGGCAGGAGTGGCGCTGTTGTCTGCTGCATTAAAAGAGCATGGCCTGTCCTGCCAGGTTTATGATGCAAATATTGAAGGTCTTTTGTATCTTATCAATTCAGATATTGTTCCCATTGATTCCTGGTCAAGACGGGCATTAAAAAACCGCAGGAAAATCATAGATGATTTAAAAGATCAAAAATTGTATGAAAATATGGACAGGTATCACCAGAGGGTCTATGACTTAAATAAACTTTTATCCATAAGCGTGAATTATGAAAGATTCAGGATTACTTTGAGTGATTATTTCGATGCAGAACTTTCACCTGTTGACAGCAGGGATTTATTGAAAAGTGCAAAATTTCATAAAGAAAATCCATTTTATCAATTTTTTGAAGATAAAATCAGAGAGCAGATTCAAAATTCAGATTCAAAATATCTCGGCATTTCTCTTTGTTATCTTAATCAGGCCCTTGTCAGTTTTGCCCTTGCTGGCTGGGTACGGAAAAATTTTAAGGATAAGAAAATAATAATGGGTGGAGGATTGATCTCCTCCTGGATGAGCCGTTCTGATTACAATGATCCATTTAAGGAGTTGATTGATTTCAGTGTTAAAGGGGAGGGGGAGCAGCCCTTACTGGAATTTTTTGGTAAAAAGAGTATTATAAAACGCCATTATATTCCAGATTATGATTTTGTAAAAGATGATCTTTATCTTGCTCCAGGAAAAATTTTACCCTTTAGAGCTTCAATTGGATGCTATTGGGGGAAATGCAGATTTTGTCCTGAAAAGGCAGAGACACGCCCCTATAGTTCCCAAAAAGCATTTAAAGTGTTAGATGACTTAAAGGCTGTTGATAAAAAATACTCTCCCGACTATGTACATTTGATTGATAATGCAGTTACTCCGGCATTTTTAAAAACATTGTCCAAAGAAAAATTTGGATTCAAATGGTATGGATTTGTAAGGTTTGAAAAAGAATTATTGGATTTAGATTTTTGCCATGACCTTAAAAAGTCAGGGTGTGATATGTTAAAGCTTGGTCTTGAGTCCGGGGATCAGGATGTATTGGATCAGATGAAAAAAGGAACTGATCTTGCCATGGTGTCAATCATCCTTAAAAATCTGCATAAAGCAGGAATATTAACCTTGGTTTATCTCCTTTTTGGTACAAGTTTTGAAAACAGAGCAGCAGCGTTTAAAACCCTTCAATATATCAAAACATATGAAAAATATATTGATTATTTAAACCTGGCAGTATTTAATCTTCCCAGATTCAGTGAGGATGCAGGGAATTTAGAAACCAAGGAGTTTTATCATGGAGATCTTTCACTCTATTTGAATTTTGTCCATCCAGCTGAATGGGACAGGCGGCAGATAAAGCAATTTTTGGATAAAAAATTTAAAAAGCAGGTTTCATATGGATCATGCATCCGTAAAAATCCAGCTTTTTTTTCATCAAATCATGCAGCATTTTTTAAAAAGGATTAATTATGAGAGCATATATTCTTTCAACCGGAGATGAAGTTCTTCTTGGTGATATTGTTGATACAAATTCTTCTTTTCTCTGCAGGTCTTTGAAAGATATGGGCATTGAAGTTGAGAAGATCATAGCTGTTGGCGACAGTGTTGATACCATTGCAGCAAATATAAAAGATATCTCTTTTATGAGTGATATCTGTCTTGTTACAGGAGGCCTTGGCCCAACTAAGGATGATTTGACAGCGCTTGCATGTGGTAAAGCTGCAGATCAGGCACTTGAATTGAATATACAGGCTCTGGGATTTATGAAATCTTATTTTAAGAAAGCTGGATTTCAATTAACCAAGGAGAATGAAAAACAGGCTATGCTTCCCTTAAATGCAAAAATGATCATCAATGATAATGGTACGGCTCCGGGATTTTATATTAAGATCAATAGATGTCTGTTCTTCTTTATGCCGGGAGTGCCTTTAGAAATGAAATTGATGTTTGAATACCAGATTAAAAGTATGTTAATCAATAAATTTAATCTCAGTGATAAAATCTTGATAGAGCGGCTTACAATTTTCGGACTTGGTGAATCAAAGGTCGGGTTTTTGTTAAAAGAGTTTGAAAACAGTTATCCGGAGATGCGACTTGGTTTTAGGGCAGATTTTCCAATAATTGAGGTGAAAATAGTTATGTCAGATTCTAATATGGATAAGAACAAAGCCTTGAGTCAAATAAAAAAAGCCAGACAGTGGGTGATTGGAAAGCTTGAAAAAAAAGTTATATCAACTAAAGGCCTCTCCATTGCACAGGAGGTCGCACGCTTATTGACGCAGCAGAAGAAAACTCTTGCCATTGCAGAGTCCTGCACCGGCGGCATGATTGCAAATATGATGACTGATATTGATGGGAGTTCTGACTATTTTGTATTCTCAGGTGTTACCTATTCCAATGATGCAAAAATCAATATTTTAAATGTTCAAAAAAAGACCATTATCGATCATGGTGCAGTTCATGAACAAACTGCTCTTGAGATGGCACAGGGAGCAAGAAAAAAAGCAGGAGCAGATTTTGCCATTTCAACAACAGGTATTGCAGGTCCCACAGGCGGTACAAAAGCAAGACCTGTTGGCATGGTGTGTATTGGTATTGCAGGAGCTGATTTTGCAAAAGCAAAAACTTATAAGTTCTCCTTTGATGGCAGATTATTAAATAAAAAAATGTTTGCAACAATGGCTTTGGAATTGTTGCGCAGACATCTTGTTAATTTGGAAAAAAATGCATAAAAATCAGAGACCGCAATTATAATTTTAAAAAATCAGATAAAACAAGTTTTGCAGCTTCTCTGCCTGCCATCATGACCGGGGTGTAACCGCCGCCATGTGACCAGGCACTTGCAAGATAAAGGCCTTTTATTGGAGTTCTCACTTTTAAAGGGGGCATATCACGGTTAAAACCATAAATTGCTCCTTCAGGGTTTTGTGTGTAGTAAATATTAGTCAAAGGAGTACCTATTTCAATGACTTCTATCATATCGGAAAGCCCGGGAATAAGCCTTTGTTCAACTCTTTTAATAAATTTTTCAGCAAGTCTTTCCTTCTCTTTGGTATAAAGTTCTTTTTTATCTTTGAAATAATCTTTTTCAAATTTCTTCCAAGGTTCAAATTCTGAAAGACACATAATGGAGAGTGTAGTCTTTCCAGGTTCTGAATAACCTTTAAACAGGTTATCATATATCGTTACCCCAATACTTGCTTTATCAAGATCATCATAAGAATAGATATCCTTTTTATCGTGCAGCAGATCAATTTCATAATCTTTTATATTATCAAGTTTTTCATTGAGACCAAGCCAGACGACAAAGCTTGAAAGAGAAGCCTCTCTTTTTTGAATTTTTTGTGTAAATTTTTTAGGAACAACTCTTTTGGGTATCATTTTATTAAATAACTCAGGAATGCTGCAATTGGCAACAACTGCCTTTGCCTGATGTTGTTTACCGTTACTGTCAACAACACCCTCTATTTTATTGTTCTGATCAAACAAGATATTTTCAACCCTGGTATTATAAAGGATTTTTGCGTTATTATTTCCAATACAATCAGCAAGGGTGTCGCTTAAATCCTGGGATCTTGTTTTATAATATTGTCCTCCATGAACAAGAAATTCACCAGTGGCAATTGCATAAAAGAGAGCATTGGTGTCTGTGGGTGAAACCCCATAGTATCCTGAAAAAATTGCCAGACACTGTTTCACATCAGGATCCTTCACATGCAGTGACATCCACTGCTCTAAGTTAACTTTTTCAAGTTTTGCCATCATGGAAGTTTTAAATCGTTTTCTTCCCCACAATTCAGAAATAACCTGCTCCATTTCAGTATAAAAATTATATATTCCCTCTTTTTCATGGGGAAAAACTTTCGATAATTCAAGTTTTACTCCTTCAGGATTTTTTGCAGGCAGGGTCACATCAAAATTCGGTGTAACAATTCTTCTTAATTCAGGTGTATATGCAACTTCAAGTTTATCCCAGATATCAAGATCTTTTAGAATCATCTGGGGCATTGCATGTTCAGCAACTGTAGCATGCAAAGATACATCAAAGGTAAAATCATCCCTGTCAAAAGATGCAGCATAGCCTCCAGGAACAAAATGCTGCTCAATCACTGTGATACTGAATCCATGCTTGGCTAAATATGCTCCTGAGACAAGCCCGCCAAGTCCTGCCCCTATAATGACAATTGGAAAATCTTCTTTATTTGAAATTGTGTCTGCAAGGGCAGAAAAGCCTGTCCAGTCAATGGCAGCAGCGCTTGATGCCATCAGCATAGTTTTTATAAATTTACGTCTGGAAAATTGATTAGATGGTTTATCATAAGAGTTCATGAGATAATCTCCTTATGTTTGTGGCAGTTATTTGATATTAATAGTAATCTTTTTTTCAGGCGAATTTAAAATAAATGCTGCATCTTTGTATTCAGGAGGTCCAAATTTTCCTACTGCCTCATTTGAAAAACCATAATCCTCTGAAGGAATGCCGAACATCATTGTATCAAGTTCATTATTGCTGTTTTCATCATGATAGACTTTTATGGCATACTCCCCATAGGGAAGGGTGATTGTTCTACCAGCTTGATTATTAATAATTTTAAAATTGAATCCTTTAAACGGGGTTGAATTGTTATAGTTTTCCTGAGAATTGCTAACAGCTACTTTGGCAACACCTTCCGAGTTTTCAAATCCTTGAATATGTATCACAAGCTCAGCAGAATTCGCTTTGATAGCAGAAGCAGATGGGATTATAAAAACATAGGTCATGATAAAAAAAGCAGACAAAAAAGTTAAATGTTTCATAGTATGTTCCTCCATATTAATGTAGAGTAAAAAAAAATATTTCTATTTTGCTTTATCATAACATCAGTTTTTTTGAGTGCAATTGCATTACGACAGGCAGCAGAAAACATGAGATGAACAGACAAAAA
>CAXMTQ010000174.1:0-5045 GCA_964196205.1 uncultured Desulfobacula sp. | reverse complement strand
GAATATAAAGAGAGAAAAGGAGCGGCTTAAATACCAAAGCCTTAAAGTATGGTAGAGCCGGATAGCCAAAATATAACACCTGACATGCGATATGCACGTCAGGTCATTTTGCCCCAGATCGGCTCTGGAGGTCAGGAAATACTTGGCAAATCAAGTGTCCTGATCGCAGGAGCCGGGGGGCTTGGATCAATATCCAGTCTCTACCTTGCTGCTGCCGGTGTAGGACATATTATCATTGCAGACCATGATCATGTGGAAGAGAGTAATCTCAATAGACAACTCCTGCACAGTGAAGTATCTCTTGGAGTAGAAAAAACCAAATCAGCTGCCATCCGACTTACAGAACTCAACTCCTCAATTAAAATTACTTCTCTTCAAGCCAAAATGACCCGGCAGAGCATTGACTCAATTGCAAAAAAAATTGATATAATTGTTGATGCTACTGATAATTACAGCACAAGACAAATTTTAAACCGGGCAAGTCTTAAATATAACATACCCTTTGTTTTTGGTGGGGTTCAAGGATTTGAAGGAATGGTGTCATGTTTTGTGCCCGGCAGAACCCCATGTTTTGAATGTGTGATCCCCTGCCCTAAAAAAGCGGATAAAAGCCCTGGAATAATTGGAGCTACTGCTGGAATAGCAGCATCCATACAGGCAATGGAAACCATCAAACTTATATTAAATATTGGCACAAAAGAGGATAGACTTGAGAACAGACTGCTTAAATTTTCAGGTCTTGATATGAAAATAAAATCCATAACACTTGAGCCTGACCCAGAGTGTACTGCCTGCTCAGATGTTAACTCTTAAATATATGTTATAAAGTGTTTAAAATTGAATAAAATTTTACACTATCTTCCAGTGGAAGGGTGCTTACCTTTAAGTGAGCACTAGATAACCACCCTGGAAAGGGTAATGCTTGAGGAGAAAAAAATATGGAAATCGAATTAAATGGATTAAAGGAAACCATTCCTGAAAATATAAGCATTGATGCCCTCATTGATCTATTCAAAGAGGGAGATCCTGATCTGATTGTTGAAATAAACTGCAAATATATTTTCCCGAAAAATTATAAAACAACAACCATAATGGAAAATGACACAATAGAATTTATCAACCCCAACCTTGGCGGATAATTTTTCTAATTTTGAAATCTTAATTTTGAATTATGGCGAAAGACTTATAAAGAGAGTTGCAATATGAAATACTATGAAAAAGAAAAATTAAAGGCTGTACCGGTTAAAGAAGCTGTTGGAAAAATCCTGCTCCATGATATTACTCAAATTATTCCTGATATTTTCAAAGGCCCTTCCTTTAAAAAGGGTCATCTTATCAAAGAATCAGATGTGGAAGAGTTGCTCAACCTTGGCAAGGAACATATTTATGTAGCATGCCTTAATGGCGAAATACATGAAAATGATGCTGCTATTAGAATTGCAAATGCTGCCCTTGGAAACAATATTAAATTAAGCGAACCCAATGAAGGCAAAGTCGGGTTCACAGCAAAAATCCAGGGTCTTCTCAAAATAAATGTTCAAGGTCTTACCCAACTGAACTCTGTTCAGGATGTTATTTTTTCCAGCCTTCACACCAATCAGATGGTCAACAGGGGAAAAGAGCTTGCAGGCACCAGAGTGATCCCTCTCTCCATTGATGAACATTTAATCATTGAAGCAGAAGAGGTATGCAAAAAACAGTTTCCCATAATTGATATTAAGCCTTTTATTAAAACAGCTGTTGGAATGGTTGTCACAGGTTCAGAGGTTTTCAGCGGAAGAATCAAGGATGGATTCGGGCCGGTTGTTCAAAAGAAATTTGAAGAGCTTGGCAGCAGTATCATGGAGAAAAAAATAGTATCTGATGATCTTGATATGACTGTATCTGCCATAAAAGGGCTTATAGAAGACGGAGCCGGTATGATAGCTGTTACAGGTGGCATGTCAGTAGATCCCGATGATCTGACTCCAGCTGCAATACGGGCTGCAGGTGGTAAAATTGTATCCTATGGAGCCCCGGTGTTGCCGGGTGCCATGTTCATGCTTGCTTTTATCAATGATATACCTGTAATTGGCCTGCCAGGATGTGTCATGTATCATCGTTCATCTATTTTTGATCTTGTTGTACCCAGAATCCTTGCAGGAGAAAGAGTTACAAAATCAGATATTGTACAGATGGGACATGGTGGATTCTGCTCTTCATGTAAAAATTGCACATACCCCTCCTGCAGCTTTGGTAAATAGATATGAGATGTGAGATGTGAGGACGGATGTCCTTATGCCTCATTCCTCAAAACTCAAATCACAAAACTAAGAGTATAATATGGAATTTTTAAATCAGCACATAGTTGACTGCCTGGCAGAGGGTAATGCCTTTGCTGTAGCTACAATAATAACCAATAAGGGCTCTACTCCGAGAACTGCCGGGAGCAAAATGGTTGTGTTAAAAGACAAAACCATCCATGGCACAATTGGAGGAGGCCTTGTGGAGGCAATGGTCATTGATGCATGTCTTGACCTCATCGTGAAAAACAGATGTTCAATCAGAGAATTCTCCCTGGACAATGAGCTTAAAGACGGACTGGATATGGTATGCGGTGGAGCTCTTGCTGTTCTGGTTGAGACCTTTATGCCTGACAATAACCTGATAAACCTGTTTCAGACCCTTGTTGACCTTGAAAAAAAGGGAAAAAAGGGTTTTCTTGTTTCAAAGATTGAAGGGTTCAGCAAATCTGATTTTATAATGCATAAATGCCTTGTTCTGCCGGATGGAAAAACTGTTGGAAACAATATGCTGCCTAAATCTCTTTTTGATGCTATTCTCGACAATAAATTTTATAGTGCATCACCTGTAATTCACAACCAGAATCTTGAAGAATTCATCATCGAGACAATTTTGCCCCAGGATTGCATATATATTCTCGGTGCGGGCCATGTTGGATTACAGCTGGCAAGGATTGCCCATATTACCGGTTTTCAAACTGTAATTATTGATGACAGAGAAGAATTTGCAAACCATCAGCGATTCCCCCATGCAAGAGATGTCCATGCGGTAAAACATTTTTCCCATGCCTTTGACAATCTTGCAATTGATAAAAATTCATATATTGTCATCCTTACAAGGGGTCATCTCCATGATCAAAACGTCCTTGAAGAAGCTCTTAACACAAAACCTGCATATATCGGGATGATAGGCAGCAGGACCAAGCGCGACAAAATATATGCAAACCTTGAAAAAAAAGGGATATCAAAAAAGAAGCTTGAAAAAATTTATTCTCCCATTGGAATTAAGATCAAAGCCCAAACTCCGGAAGAGATTGCCGTAAGCATTATGGGAGAAATTATTAAAAAAAGATACAGCAAGTGAGCAGACAGACTCCGGTAATATCAGCTGTAATCCCGGCGGCTGGACTATCCACAAGAATGCACAAATACAAGCCCCTGCTCAAACTTGGAAATCTCACAATTCTTGAACATACAATAAGACTCTTTAAAAAATGCAATATTGCTGACATTATTGTGGTAACAGGTCATAATCAAGAAAAAATTGAACCTCTTATTAAAAAAAATGGTGCAAAAACAGTTTTTAATAAAGATTTTAAAACCGGAATGCTTGGCTCCATAAAAACAGGAGTAAAAAAAATATCCTCCAAAAGTTCCGGCTTTTTCCTGCTGCCTGTTGATATCCCTCTTATCAGAGAGAGCAGTGTTCAAAGTCTGACATCATGTTTTAAAAAAAATCCTGAACATATAATCATACCTGAATTTAACAAGGAGCCAGGACACCCGCCTCTTATTCCTGCCTGGCTTATTCCAAAAATTCTTGATTTAAAAACCAGTTCAAATCTTGGTAAAATGCTTCTTTCTCTTCAAAATTACCAGAAAAGACAAATTGTACATGATCACGGCATTTTAATGGATGCAGACAATAAAAAAGCCTATGATAATCTGAAAATACGATACCAGACTATTGATATTCCAGATAAAAAAGAGTGCCAATCCATTATCCAGGAAAACCTTAAGGGGGAAGAGAGTATTAAGGCCCATGTGGAACTGGTTGCAAAAACTGCCATCACTCTTGCAAGAGAGGTACAAGCACAACCAGTTGAACATGAAACCTCAAAATATACTCTTGATATGAACCTGATTCTTGCAGGAGCACTTCTCCATGATATCAAACGCAAAGAAGCGAACCATTCTGCTGTCGGAGCGCAACTGATTTTATCCCTTGGATTTTCAAAAGTTGCCGATATCGTTTCCCAACACATGGATTTGGCTCTGCCTCTCACGGAGCACCTTACAGAAGCTCAAATTATCTATTTTGCAGATAAACTTTGCAATGGTGCAAAACTTGACTTTAATTATGACAACCGCTTTAAAAAAAAAATCAAACATACACCCCATGCCAAAAACATTATTTTAAAACGATATGAAAATACTCAACTCATATGAACCCTGTTCAAAAAGATTTCAGGCCGATCTGTCAAGTAAATACTTCAAAAATGACTCGCTGGTTTATCTTCTGCGCCACGGCAGGATAGAGGGACATGGGACAAAACGTTTTATCGGCCAGACCGATGTCCTTTTAGATGACCTTGGTAAAAGCCAGGCAGTGACATGGAATAAAGCCTTGGCCTCTATCCATTTTAATGCAGTTTATTCAAGTTCCCTGAAACGATGTTCCAAAACTGCTCAATTGGTATGTCCAAAACAAAACATTAATATTGATAACAGACTTAATGAAATCGATATGGGAAACTGGGATGGAAAAACCTTTGATGAAATTAAAAAAAAAAAGTTGGAAGAATTTGAAAAAAGGGGCAGCCAGATATATCAGTTCAGGCCTGCCAATGGGGAGAGTTTTAAGGATCTTTCCGACCGGGTTTTCCCTTTTTTTAACTCTCTTGAAACAGCAGGCTTGAACCATGAGATAACACATGGACAAGAAGATCCATGCTCAAATATTCTTGTTATAACCCATGCCGGTGTTATACGCACTCTTATATGCCATATCCTTGAAATGAATCCAGAAGATCTGTTTAAAAT
>CAXMTQ010000173.1:0-5054 GCA_964196205.1 uncultured Desulfobacula sp. | reverse complement strand
CTCCATAGCTGGTGTTAATCCCTTTATGACTATTGTATCAACTATTTTTCATGTTCTTCTGATAGTTATGCCGATTTTTGTATTGGGGCATAATATACTGTTGGACAATGCATTTGGGGTAAGTGTTTTTTCGTTGTCTGAAAGTGTAAGTGATTTTTTGACAATCATAGTAATTTTATGTGCAGCTGTTTTTTTGTATCGCAGACTTTTTTTGGACAGGGTAAAGGCCATTACAACCTGGTCAGATTATCTTTTTTTATTTCTTGCGGCCGCACCATTTGTGACTGGTTTTTTTGCCTATCACCAGGTGTTTGAAAATTACAGACTGATTATTTCTCTTCACATAATATCAGGCGAACTCATGCTGATGACAATTCCTTTTACAAAATTTGTTCACATGATTTATAGTGTAATTATTCGTTTAACTGTTGTCAGTGAATATAGCCTGGGCAGAGGAAATAGAACCTGGTAAATTTGAAACTATATTAAAATAAGTATTTTTCTATTCGGAGAATCAGATGTTTTGGAAACAGAGTACAACAGGCGTTAATACAAAAGAGGTAAAAGCTATATTGGATGAAAAAAAGGCAAAAATGAAATTGTCTTTAAAAGCCTGTGCCCACTGCACCCTTTGTGCTGAAAGCTGTTTTTTGTTCATGGGCCGCAATAAAGATCCAAAATATATGCCTTCATATAAGTTTTTAAACTCAGTGGGTGTTTTATATAAGAAAAAAGGAAAGGTGGACAAGCTTGATCTTGGAGAGATGAGAGATCTTATCTGGGAAAGATGTGTGCTTTGTACCAGATGTTATTGTCCCGTGGGTATAGATATACCTGATATGATTGCTCTGGCAAGAAGAGTTTGCAGAAGCCAGGGAATTTATCCCCAGTATGAGAGAGATTAATTAAAAAAATAGTGCATTAAAGAGGGTTCAGAAATATGGAATCGGATACAAAATCAGATACAAAACCAGAGATGAAATCGGACATGAAATCAGGAAGTAATTTTGAAAAAATTTTAAGGGCCGGACATTTTGCATTTACAGGAGAACTTGGACCACCAAGGGGCTGCAATGTTGAGCATATCAAGGAGAAGGCATCATTTCTTAAGGGCAATGTTGATATGGTTAATATTACCGATAATCAGACAGCCATGGTAAGGATGTCCAGCTGGGCTGCAGCAATAATTCTCATGGGTGAAGGTCTTGAACCCAATTACCAGATGGTATGCCGTGACAGGAATCGTCTTGCAATGCAGGCAGATCTCCTTGGAGCATATGCCCATGGCCTTAGAAATATATTATGTCTTTCCGGAGATCATCAGCAGTTTGGTGATCATCCTTTTTCCAAAGGGGTCTTTGATATTGATTCCATGCAGCTTGTAGCAATGGTAAAAAAAATGCGGGATGAGGGAAAATTCCTTGGCGGAGCAGATATTGATCAACCTCCAAAAATGTTTATAGGGGCTGCTGCAAATCCTTTTGCAGAACCATTTGAGTGGCGTGTTCACAGGCTTGCAAAAAAAATTGAAGCAGGAGCTGATTTTATTCAGACACAGTGTGTTTATAACATGGAAAAAATCAGAATGTGGATAAAGCAGGCCAATGATATGGGTTTGACTGAAAAAACATATATTCTAGCCGGTGTAACTCCAATGAAAAGCATTGGTATGGCAAGATATATGCAGGCCAAGGTTCCCGGCATGGATGTTCCCGATGAAATCATTAAAAGACTGAAGGGTGTAAAGAGGAAAAAGGTTGCAGATGAGGGTATTGCAATTGCCTGTGAACAGATTGAAGAGTTCAAGAAGATGAAGGGTGTAGCAGGTGTTCATCTGATGGCCATTGAGTGGGAACATAAAGTCCCTGAGATTGCAGAACGAGCCAAGGTACTGCCCAGACCCGAAGTCTAATATTCACTTGTTGCATCACTGCCTGATCAAAAACTGGAGGTAAGTAAATTTTCCAATGACTACCTTTAAAAATATAGAGCAGGAACTTCTCCAGTCACACAGATTTTTAAAAAATCTGATCAAGAGTGCAGTGGATGCTATTATTGCTGCGGATATGAACGGAAAAATACTGCTGTTTAATGATGCAGCATGTGAAGTTTGCGGGTATGAAGTTGATGAAGTAATTGACAAACTCAATATCCAGGCAATTTATCCTGACAATGACGCAAAAAGAATCATGCATATGCTCAGGAGTGATGAATATGGAGAGAAGGGAGTTCTCAGATCTTTCAGAGTTGATATCAAGAAAAAAAGCGGTGAAATCATTCCAATAAGCTTGAATGCATCCATTGTATATGATGAAGATAAAGAAGTTGCAACTCTGGGCTTTTTTCATGATTTACGAGAGACTCTCAAGATTGAGGAAGAGCTTGAGAAAACAAGAGTTCAGCTGCTTCAGTCTGCAAAAATGGCTTCAGTTGGAGAGCTTGCTGCAGGCGTTGCACACCAGTTAAACAATCCCCTTGGCGGTATTACCCTTTACAGTCAACTGCTAATGGAAGATTATACTCTGCCTGATGGAGCACAACAGGATCTTGAACGAATTATTCGTGATGCACAAAGATGCACTGATACTGTTCAGGAGCTCTTGAAATTCTCACGACAGACCACCAATGAAATGCATCTCCAGGATATTAATCAGTTATTGTCCGAGACCCTTATTCTCGTTAAAGATCAAACCCTGTTTCACAATATTGAAATTAAAAAGAATTTTCAAAACAACCTTCCCCTTGTGCCTGTGGATATTCAACAGATAAAACATGTTTTTATGAATATTATCCTTAATGCAGCCGATGCCATGGAAGGGCAAGGGGTTTTATCCCTTTTTACAAGCCATGAAGAACCTTTAAGTGATCGGGTCTGCATTGAAATCAGTGACACAGGTCATGGAATCCCTGATGATGTCTTAATAAAAATATTTGACCCGTTTTTCACAACCAAGGAGCAGGGGAAGGGAACAGGACTTGGCTTGAGCATGGCTTACAGAATTGTGGAAGACCATGGGGGTAAAATGAGTGCAGAAAGCAAGACAGGAGAATGTACAAGTTTTTTCATTGAACTGATGCTTCCGGAAAACAATAGTGATGGAAAATAAAACTTCCCAAGTTAAAATACTGGTTATTGATGATGAACAGGATATCAGGGAGGGGTGTGAAAGAATTCTTTCCCGCATGGAGTGCAAAGTTTTAACAGCACCTGATGGTGCAAAGGGTTTGAATATCCTTGAAACCCAGGATATCAGTATTGTTCTCAGCGACATTAAGATGCCTGGTATCAGCGGACTTGAGGTCTTAAGCCAGATCACGGAAAAATATAAATCTGTAATGGTGATAATGATTACAGGTTTCAGCACAGTTGAAACTGCCATAGAAGCCATGAAAAAAGGTGCCTATGATTTTGTATCCAAACCTTTTTCTCCTGATCAATTAAGAATTGTGGTCAAAAGAGCAATTGAAAAACTGCATCTTACCTGGGAATCTCAGGCTTTAAAGCTTGAACAGCAAAAGAATCTTGCTGATCTTGAAACAGAGCAGAGCCGCACCAGGGCAATCATTGAGACTCTTCCCAATGGTGTGCTGGTAACAAATATGTTAGATCAGATTGTCCTTATGAATCCTGTGGCAAGGAAATATCTTAGCCTGACAGCAGATAAAGGTATTGGGACAAAAATTCAAGACTGCATAGAAGATAAGGGTTTTCGTGATTATATAAAGACTGTGTCAGAGTGTAAGACTGATGAACAGGCTGGAACCATCAAATCCCATGAACTTGCCCTCTCCGATGAAAGATATATTCTTGTACAGGGAAGACCCATTACCGGGGAAGATAATGATTGTCTCGGAACAGTTATAAATCTTTCAGATATAACTGCCATGAAAGTATTTGACCGGTTAAAATCCGAGTTTGTCTCAAAGGTTTCCCATGAACTGCGCTCTCCTTTGTCAGTCATACATGAACAGCTTGCCATGGTCATGAAGGGAGATATCCTTGATGAATCCAGTGATAATCAATATATACTTGGCAGGGCAAAAGACAAGGCTAAAAATATGATCTCCCTTATTGGTGATCTTCTTGATCTTTCAAAGATTGAAGCAGGGAGCACTGGCAAGGAGCCTGAAAAAATTCAACTTGTTGATTTCATAGGCAAAATTGTTGAATTTTTAAACACCGAGGCTGTGAAAAAAGATCAGACTCTCGAGTTTAACCTGCCGGAAAAAGAGCTTCCTGAAGTCAAGGCTGATCCAATTGCCCTTGAAAGTGTATTTGGCAATCTTATTGCTAATGCCATTAAATATACTCCTGAAAAGGGAAAAATAATTGTAAGCATTGAGACTGAAGGTCACAATATAAAAGTAAAAGTAAAAGACAGTGGATTTGGAATTGAGCAGAGACATCTTTCCAGAATCTTTGAAAAATTTTACAGAATAAAGGACGATAATACCCGTTTCATTAATGGAACAGGACTTGGACTTGCCATTGCCAAAACCCTTGTTAATGAATTAAAGGGTGATATCCTTGTGGAAAGCAAGGCAGGTAAAGGCAGTCTGTTTACAGTCCTTTTACCTGCAAGCAAGTAAACTTGACTTTTTGTAATGCAAAAAATCAAGTTAAATTTGATGAGTAAATTGGAATATTGAATAGAAAATAAATTTTTTTTAACTCCTATATATAGTGCAAGACATTATTCGAAAAAAAGAGCCCTGGTTAGCAGCTTTAACATTTCTTAAATCTGATTCACCATAAGTACTTGAAAAAGAATTAAACACCTTTTAGTTAAAGGTTTTAAGCGACTGTATATAGACAAAACACTCGCCCTGGGGTTTGAATTTTTCAGCCCCGAACGGTTAGGAATATTCCTGGTATTCTTCCATTTTTTTGAATTTCAGGAAAAAACAGCCTAAAAAATGGTAAAATTCAGTCTTGTTAAAAAAAATAATTCTATTATTTTAGCTTGTTGTGATTTAGAAAAGGTCAAAACAGCTAAAGTAGTGCCATAAAATAATTTAATTGTTGACAGGACTTAAATTTCCTGATTTAATAC
>CAXMTQ010000172.1:0-5057 GCA_964196205.1 uncultured Desulfobacula sp. | reverse complement strand
CATGTCTGTTCCCCGGATTATAGCCTTCAATCCTTGTGGCAAGTTCCTGAACCCTGTTTAATACGCCATAGGTAACTTTGCGTCCGCATTCGGGGCAGATGCCGTCAATCTTTGCTGTGGCAGCCGGGTTAAGACAGATATGACATTTTCTGTGGCCGTCATAATGATATTTCCCCTGATGGGGATACATATCAAGTGTGCCCTTATATTTTTCAAGATCATTTTTTTCAAGGGCCTGCCTGATGGCAGTAAAACTTAAATCTGTATTAAACACCGAGGCATTCCGCCCGAGATATCCTGGAGAGTGGGCATCGGAATTGGAAATAAGCCTTATATCATCAAGATCTTTAATGCGCCAGTTCATTGGGGGATCCGAGGACAACCCTGTTTCAACAGCAAAAATATGTTTCTTTAATGATCCAAAACACTCCTCTATTGAATCAAAACCTGACTTTGATCCAAACATCGAAAACCATGGTGTCCAGATGTGGGCAGGCACAAAAAAACCTTTATCATTAACCTCCAGCATAATGGAAAGCAGATCCTGTGCATCAAGCCCCAGGATGGGACGTCCGTCAGATTTAATATTACCGATTGCATCAAGTCTGGCATTAAATTTTTTCACACTTTTAATATCAGGAAAATAAATGAGATTATGATTTTTCCTTACCCTGTCATCTTTTTTATAAATATTACTTATTTCAGTCTGCAAAATAAAACGGACAGGATTTCTGCAATTTTCAGGAATGGTTTTATCAATTTCATCTGCAATCTCCTTTTTTAAAGAGAATAATCCAGGTTCAGTCTCTTCAAGTTTGGATTCAATTTCATCAATCCAGGCAGGAAAGGTGAAATCTCCTGTTCCAATAACCTGAACACCTTTTATCTGCGCAGTATAATAAAGATTTTCAAAATCAAGATTTTTTGCTGTTGCTCTTGAATACTTTGAATGAATATGAAGATCAGCAATGAATTCCATTTTTATTGTCCATATTTAAATTTACTATAAAAGTAGTTAGATATTAATTTTGAGCAGTGAGTTATAAACTCCCACTATAATATTTCTCACATCTCATAACTCATAACTCACATCTCACATCTCACATCTTACAACTTTATAATATTTACTCTTAATTTAAAAGCCTGATTCTGATAAAGAGTAATAATCACCCTCAATAAATAAAAAAGAAAGGGCTTGCGATGAACATTATTGAAAATAAACTTCTTGTGATGGCCAAAACAGAATCCAAAACCATAATTGAAAAATCTCTTGAAAATATTTCAGATTTTACAATCTTTGAAGCCGAGTCAGAAAACAAGGCCTTTGAACTCATTTACAAGCATATTTTTATCCTGGTTATTATTGATGGCACCCTGCCAAATATAGATATTTATAAAATCGGCACCATGCTGCTAAGTCATAAAGAGACCTATAATGCACCTCTGCTTATAATTACTGATACAATAAAGCATGAAAAATTTTTAAAGAATTTTAAAGCACTGCAGATAGATTATATTCAAAAACCCTTTAATGAACAGTTAATCCTTGCAAAATTAAAGATATTCTTTGAACTCTTTAAACAGAAAAATGCTGTTGATCAAAGTATTGATGAGTTAGACAAGGTTTACAAAAAAATTATTGACCAGCATGAACTTGATATGGAAAAAGAAGATTCAAAAAAAGAGCTTATAAATATTTCATCAATTGCATCAAACCAGATGCAGCAGCCCCTTCAAAATCTTCAGGGCAGTATCTATCACCTTCTTCATACAAAAGGTATTTCCCAAAAAACAAAATCAAGTATTACATCCATAAAAACCTCTACAGAGAGAATTCTCCAGATTTCCAAAAAGCTCAACACCTTACCCGCAAAGACAAATCATGCTTTAACCAAGGCTGCTTTAGATCTGAATGCCGACAAAACCTATAAAATTCTTTATATTGAAAATCTTGATGATGATTTCAATATCTTTGACCATTTGATAAGAAGTGTTTTACGATGTGAATTAATCCGGGCAAAGACAATTGAGCATGGCATGGAACTCATTGCAGACTCCAGATTTGATTTGATTTTTATAACCCATACACTGCCCGATGGATCAGGTCTTGATATGATTGCAAAATTAAATCAGCTGCACTTGGATAGCCCTATTCTTTTTACTTTAAACAACGCAGATATTCATGAAGGAGCAAAGGCCATTGCAAAAGGAGCTTTTGCTTTTTTTGCAAAGGAACATATCTCCAGCAAAAATATTCTTTCCATTATCGAGCTTACCTTGAGAAAAGCCGGGCTCACAAGGGAGGTGAAAGATGCCAGAAACCGAATTGTCCTTATATCAAGGAGAGACTATCTTACCAAGCTTTATAACCGTGCCTGCTTTGAGCAGGAGATTGAGTCTGAAACCCTCAGGGCAAAACGATATAAAACAGAGCTGACAATCCTTATTGTTGATTTTGATAAATTTAAACAAATTAATCAAACCCATGGTTATGATACAGGAGATGTCATATTATCTACAAGTGCTGCATTAATTCAAAGCCGGGTCAGAGATTCTGATATTGTCTGCAGGTATGGAGGTAAAGAATTTGGTATTATCATGCCCAATACAGGCTTGAACGGAGCCAAAATTCTTGCACAAAGAATCAGAAAAAAAATTATTGATCATGAATTTGAAAAAGGCTCAACCACATTAAAAATCACTGTCAGCGTAGGCATTGCCTTATATGTTCCAGATAAAGACACAACTTTTGGCCTTTTGATAAAAAAAGCTTTGAATGCATTGGCATCAGCAGAAGATGAGGGCGGGAGCCATATAAAAACACGGGTATAATGATAAAAGGATAAGCTTATGCAAATATTTGATGAACAATCAAAAAACATGATCATGGATTGGGCTCAATCTTTGAAAAATCAGATAAAAATAAAATTGATCACAACAGAGCATGTTGAAACCAATCAGTTTATCAATTTTACTAAAAAAATAACAGATACTGCATCCAAATTAACCGTTGATTCTGAAAAAGGTGAAAAAGACCTGCCATGTTTCCAGTTAAAAGAGAATATCAAATATTGTGCTCTTCCCCTTTCCAGGGAACTTGAACCCTTTCTTAAAGCTTTATCGCAAATAAATAATCATCAGGTAAAGCTTGCAGAACCAATCATAAAAAGCCTTGATAAAATTAATATCCCGGTGAGCCTTAAACTCTATATTGCACTGGAATGCCCCCACTGCCCTAATGTGGTCAGGACCATCATTCCAATGGCCATGATTTGTGAAAATCTTCACCTTCAAATCATTGACGGCACGCTATTCCCTGAAACAGCACAAAAAGATGGTGTAATGTCTGCTCCATGCCTGATCCTGGATGATGATTTCAGATGGACAGGAGAAGTCACAGCTCAGGAAATAATAGAAATAATCACCAACCGTGATCCATCACAATTGAGTGCAACCACCCTGAAAAATATCCTTGAGCAGGGAGATGCCTCATGGATTGCAAGGCAGATGATGGAAAAGGGAGAAATCTTTGATGGCTTTATCAAACTTTTGCTCCATGAAACCTGGTCGGTAAGGCTTGGAGCCATGGTTATAGTTGAAGAACTCGCAGAAACCAACCCAACGCTTGCTGCAAAGCTCTGCCCCGAACTCATAGCCCTTTTTGATAAAAAAGATATTCCTGTTCAAGGAGATATATTGTATGTCCTGGGAGAAGCAGGCAACAGCGAAACAAAAAAGTGGATTAATAACAAAATTGGCACGCTTGAGCATCAGGATCTTATTGATGCGGCAAATGATGCCCTGGAGGCCTTAAATTAAAACTCTTTAAGCCACAGATGGATATTTGTCATAAAGCTTTATGCTTTTACCCATCCCAGGATGGTTGCCTATTTCAACATTAGTATCGCGGCTGTTTGTGAGCCCCGACTTTGCCCTGGGGTTTAAAATAGTTTGTAAAAAATTCGGGTATTTTAGTTTCAAACTCCATTTCTTCATTATTAAAGGGGTGTTTAAATTTTATCGAAAAAGCATGTAACCCCAAACGCCCCTTCTCGTTCTCACTATACTTTAAATCACCGACAATGGGATGCCCAAGTTCGGACAAGTGAACACGGATTTGATTTTTTTTGCCCGTTAAAAGATCAATTTCCAATATACTATAGTTCTTAGATTCATTTTTTACCGTATATATAGTCTTGGCCAACTTTCCTTCTTCTGGGTTCTCGACAGAGTGCATCAGATAATCTTCTCCTTCAGCAAGATAAGACTCAATAATTCCACTTTTTTTTGTTAAATTACCATGAACGATAGCCAGGTATTTTTTTTCTACATTGCCCCACTGGCTTGCAAATTTCTCACGGATCTTGAAACTTTTAGCAAAGACCAACACTCCAGAGGTCTCACGATCCAAACGATGTATAACAAACAGGTTGACCTTTGCCCTTGGATTGCCTTTTCTAACATAATTGATAAGCAATTGATGAGCTGCTTTCTCTTTTTCGTACTTGGCTTTAACGCTCAAAAGACCTGAGCTCTTATCAATGACAATGATGTCCCGATCCTCATACATGATACTGATGCCAGCAGGCACATATTTAGATCTTATTTTTATTTTTGTTTTAATCACAGTGGTTTCCTAATAAATTTTTGCTTAACATGTCTCGAATGTCTATTTTTAGCGATATAAAGATAAATAGTTGTTATAAAAATCCATTGGATTCTATTCGGGCTATTTCAGTGGAAGAATTGCGTTCTGATTGGTCAAAAGAGCTTCACGGATCTGTTGTTCTTTCGATTTTAAATAGTCCACAATGGAACTGTTATCAGACTCATCCCAACGTTTCCTCGCAATTTTGATGAATATTCTGGCGGTCCCTGTATCAATGATAAAGTCGTATGATAATGTTATTGAGTTTTTGCGAGAATCAAAATTGTATTCCTTATAGGTATTTTTTAGAAAGTCCAGAACAGTTTCTTTTTTTGTTGCAGCCATATCGTTTCTCCTTTGTATGATTGCATGATAGGCTTATTTCCCCCGGACCCAAAATCTTCGATTT
>CAXMTQ010000171.1:0-5077 GCA_964196205.1 uncultured Desulfobacula sp. | reverse complement strand
TATCTTGGCCCCTTTGCCTTGGAACCATAAGTGGTGCCTGTTACAGTTCTTGCACCCTTGCCAAGATCTTCAAAAGCAGCACCAATGGGAAGACCTCCTTCTGAAAATGCAGTCTGGCTTCTGCCATAGGATATCTGCAGGAACAGTTCTCTCATGGCAACATTAATGGCATCACATACAAGATCTGAATTAAGGGCTTCAAGGATAGTTTTTCCCGGCAGGATTTCCGATGCCATTGCTGCAGAGTGTGTCATACCTGTACACCCTATGGTTTCAATCAAGGCTTCTTGAATAATTCCCTCTTTAACATTCAATGTCAGCTTGCATGCACCCTGCTGAGGAGCGCACCAGCCAACACCATGGGTAAGGCCTGAAATATCTTTTATCTCTTTTGCCTGTACCCATCTGCCTTCCTGGGGAATGGGTGAAGGACCGTTTTTTGCACCTTTTGCAACACAATGCATTTTATCAATTTCCGGTGTGTAATCCATGAATAAATCTCCTTCTTGTTTTTATCTTGCCGTACTCTATAATTTTATCTAACCATTCAGATACATGTATGTTCGGATATTCCGGTCAATTCAGTAAAAATTACAATACAATAGATTATGGATTATTACAAATTTATCAAATAAAAGTATTTGAAAGTGTTTTACATTATCTACTCTCTTTTGTTAAGATCATCTCTTACCGAATATTAAAGGGTTTGAAAGAGAGTATGATAAAATCCATGAACATAGCCTGGTGGGTTCAGCGATGGGCTGAACTTACACCTGAAAGGGCAGCAATTATATTTGAAGACCAGATTATTTCCTATCAAGAACTTTGCGCCAGGGCAGACAGGACAAGCTGCTGGCTGCAGTCAATAGGGATTGAAAAAGGTGATAGAGTAGCTGTCATGCTGAATAACTGCCCCGAGTTTTTAGATCTGTTTCTTGCCTGTTCCAGGCTTGGAGCTATATTTGTTCCCATTAATTTTCGCGTTACATCAATTGAACTTGATTATTTTATCACAAATTGCCGCCCCAGACTCTTTGTTCATGGTGATAATTTTTTCAAAATAGTGAATATTCTTGATCTGGAAAGATACCTGCCTCCAATGATGGTGGCAGCTACAGGAGGTGTCGCCCCCAATAGCAAAACATTTGATTTTGAAAAAGAGACAGCAAGATTTGAAGGGAAACGAGCATTTTTAACAAGATCTCTTGGTCCCGCAGAACCTGAAGAGCCCCAGGTTATTATGTACACATCAGGTACAACCGGTAAACCAAAAGGGGCAGTCCTTTCCCATCGAAAAACTTTTTTTAACTGTTTGAATGCAGATATATTTTTTAAGCTGCATTTTAGCGATATTATGTTGATTTTTCTACCCCTGTTTCACTCCGGGGGCCTTTTTATCCAGGCTGCTCCGATTTTTTATAAAGGAGCCACCATAATTTTACACAAAAAATTTGATCCAATAAAGATATACAATGATATAGAAAAATATAAGGTTACTAAATTTTTGGGTGTACCCACTGTTTACCGGGAACTATTAAAAGTTGATTTTGATAAAAGAAAAGATATCTCTTCTTTAAAAGTTTGTGCCGGAGGCGGTGAAAAACTTAATCAGGAGTTGATTGAACGGTGTGCAAAAGCAGGTTTCGGCTTCCGTCAAATCATGGGTCAGACAGAGACTTCAATCCTTTTATGGGCATCGGAGGATGATCCTTTTAAAAAACCAGGAACTGTTGGAAGACCTGTTTTCCATGCAGAAGTCAGTATTCTTGATGAAAAGGGAAAACCGGCAGAGCCGGGAGAGACAGGAGAGATTGTTGTCCGCGGTTCAATCATGATGAAAGAGTATTGGCAGGATCCTGTTAAAACTCAGGAAACCATAAAAAACGGATATCTTTATACAGGAGATCTTGCCCGCATGGATGAAGACGGTTTTTTCTATCTTGCCGGCAGGGCAGGGGATATGTATATTTCAGGCGGGGAGAATGTATATCCGGCAGAAGTGGAAAAAACATTGAAGCAGCATCCTCAAATTGAAGATGTTGCTGTAAAAGGAGTTCCTGATGATAAATGGGGTGAAACAGGTCATGCTTTTGTGATACTGTTCCCAGGAGCCAGTTTGACGCAGGATGATGTTATTGCCTTTTGCAAAGATAAACTTGCAAAGTACAAATGCCCAAAAAAGGTAATTTTTAAATCACAATTTCCCACAACTTCTCTGGGTAAAATACAGAAAGCTGAACTTCACTAAAAGGAAAAAATATATGCCGCTGTCTTTTAAATCGGAAAATCATGGGAATATAGCATTCGGGTTCTTTAATATTGAATCTGATATGCTGCTGCTGGAAAATTATTTCTTTTTTGCAGATGAGTTCTGCAAATTAATAGATCAGGCGTCAAAAGAGAGTGATAATGGACAAAAACAATTTCAATTCAAGATCTGTTTTATTGCTGACCCCAACAATATCGGAGATCTTATGGGTGCTATTCACAAGGTCAGGTTTACAGGTTTTATAGGCAATATATATAAATTGTTTCCTTTTCCTGAAGATCCTGATGCTTTTAAACAGAATCCTGAAGGATATAAAACCCAAGATATTGTCAAAGAGCAGATTGAGGATATTTCAGAACAAATTGAGATCAAGGTTGAATTTTCCCCAAATTCCAAGGTCCATATAGGCTCCTATACATTTGATATTAGAGCGTTTTATGAATTAATACGCTATGTTGATCAAGGAGGCTATCCTCGCTGGAAAGATGAGATAAGACCGGGATATGTGGTTCAGATGAAAGAGAGTATTCAAAAAAGCTCCAACTCCTTTTTTAAAGGAATCTTTGCATCCTGAAAAAAACAATGTATAGTAAGAAAATTTTTTTAATGCTAACTTAAGAAAGGAAGTTCTCATGCCAATAGCAGATAAAATGGTACATATGGTAGAAGCTGCATCCATGATACGGAAGATGTTTGAAGAGGGTATCAGGATGAAAGAAAAATATGGAGCTGACAATGTGTTTGACTTCTCCCTTGGAAATCCTGATGTTCCGCCTCCACCGATTGTTAAAAAAACCCTGGTGGAGTTAATAAACAATGAGAATACATCCCACGGATATATGCCTAATAATGGATATCCCCATGTTAGACAGGCAGTTGCCGACTATTTGAACAAAGAGTATAATGTTGGGCTTAATTCAGATTTGATTGTCATGACGGTAGGTGCAGCAGGTGCATTGAATGATACACTTAGAGCCCTCTTAAATCCAGGTGAACAAATCCTTGTACCAGCTCCCTATTTTATAGGTTATAATCAATATGCTTTTATAGCTGGCGCAGATTTGAAAACCGCTGCTTCTCTTGAAAATTTTCATCTTGATCTTGATGCCATTGAAGAAGGTATTAATGAAAAGACAAGGGTGATGCTCATTAATTCTCCCAATAACCCCACAGGAGTTGTCTACACAAAACAGGAGCTTGAAAAACTTGGTAACCTGCTTGAAAAGGCAAGTAATAAATATGGTAAACGGATTTACCTGATTTCAGATGAACCCTATAGAAAAATTGCCTATGATGTTGAAGTGCCTTCGGTTTTTGATGTCTATCCTCATACCATAGTCCTGACCTCCTACTCCAAGGAGCTCTCCCTTGCAGGAGAGAGAATTGGATATCTTGCCATTCATCCCAAAGCTGAGGATGCTGCCATGATTGCAGGAGCTGCAGGTGTAACCAATACCATGATGTATGTGAATGCTCCGGCTCTTTTCCAGCAGGTGGTGGGAAAACTTCAAGGAGTTACCGTTGATAGTGAAATCTATAAAAAACGCCGGGACATGTTCTGCAAAGGATTACATGAAATAGGTTATGAGTTTGATGTGCCAGAGGGAGCATTTTATCTCTTCCCCAAAAGTCCAATCAAAGATGATGTTAAATTCATGGGTGTATTAAAAGAGCAGAATATTCTTGCTGTTCCAGGCACAGGCTTTGGCGGCCCCGGATTTTTCAGGCTTTCCTATGCAGTTCCTGATAAAACTATACAGGATTCACTTGAAGGATTTAAAAAAGCCTTTGATTCTGTAAAATAATTTCAAATATACTTCAGTAGAGGCATGTGGAGAATGATCTCTTCACATGCCAGCATATCATATAGATTGTTTTTTTAGACAGTTTTGATAAATTTTTCAGGATTATTCATGAAATTTTTATAGATATCATAATAGCTGGTATCTTTATATTTGATAGATTCAATAGTTTTATTGTCAAAAGAATAAATCATTGAATTCGGGCATGCCAGTAAAAAGGGAGAATGGGTGGCAATGATAAACTGGGCATGCCCCTGATGGCTTATTTTGATCAAAAGGTTTAAAAGTTCAATCAGAGATTCAGGAGACAGAGCAGTTTCAGGTTCGTCAAGAAAATATATACCCTTGAGTTTATAGCGGGCTTTAAAGTACGACATGAGAGATTGACCATGGGACTGGGTGATTAATGATTTGCCGCCAAAATAATCCAGCATTTTTTCATCATTTACAGCCCACTCTTCAAGATTTTTTGCAAAATCGGAAAATATTTGAGAACCGAAAAATGAACCAGGCACAAGACCATCTTCCCAGCAAACCCTGATATGTTTATATAAATCCTCTTCATAGGGGTTTCTTTTATGTCTTAAATTAAATTCGTTCTGCCAGATATGAATGCCGCATCTTATGGCGACGGCTTTGAGCAGAGTTGATTTGCCAGTACCGTTTTCTCCGATGAAAAAAGTAATGGCATTGTTAAATTTAATATCGTCTGTGTTTTGAAATATTTTTAAATTAAAGGGGTAAAAGTTTAAGTCAGGAAATTTTTCAGGATGGATACTTACCTGGTTTAAATAGTTCAATTCTTTTTGCCTTTGTTTGTTTTTGCCTTTGCAATCAAATCCAATAGAGAGAGAACCTTTGGTGCCCCTTTGTCAATAAAGGCTTTTTTAAAATCTTCTTTTGATAATTTATCTTCAAGATATTTATGGACATTAAATTGGTTAAACCAGCAGTCAAGGGTTTTAAAGCATGGAATGCCCTGGCTTTCCAAACTGCAGTATGTGAA
>CAXMTQ010000170.1:0-5198 GCA_964196205.1 uncultured Desulfobacula sp. | reverse complement strand
GCAAATATTCAGATTTATGATTTTTTCAATTTAATCCAGGATTCAAGTCTTTGCTTTACACTCTTTTCATACCCGCGGTCTGTTGGATGATAAAAACGCTGGGTCTCAAGGTCATCAGGCAGATAGGACTGGGCAGTAAAACCATCTTTATAATCATGGGCATATTTGTATCCTTTACTATAATTCAAATCTTTCATAAGCTTTGTCGGGGCATTTCTGATATGCAGGGGAACCGGGGAATAGCCTTTTTCCTGAATTATTTTTTTTACCTTCTTGTGTGCCATGTAAACAGCATTGCTTTTAGGCGCAGTCGCAAGATAAATGGCAGCCTGAAAAAGAGCAATATCACCTTCCGGGTGGCCGAGCATTCTGAAAGATTCACTGGCATTTAAAGCCATGGTCAATGCTCCGGGATCTGCAATGCCAATATCTTCTGTGGCAAAGCGGATCATTCTTCTGAGCATATAATAGGGATCATCACCAGCCATCAGCATTCTTTCAAGCCAGTATATTGCAGCATCAGGATCACTGCCCCGCATACTTTTAATGAATGCAGAAATAAGATTAAAATGTTCCTCTCCTGCCTTGTCATAAAGAAGTGATTTTTTTTCAATGGCTGTTTCAACATCCTTGATATCAATCTGATCTTTTTGTCTGAAATGCAGCACTGCTGTCTCAAGATTGGTTAAAGCAATTCTGGCATCACCATCACAGACATTTGCAATATGATCCAATACGTCAGGGGATAGTTTTTCTGCTTTACACTCCAGACCATTTACAGAATCTGCCAATGCCCGTTTTAAAACAGCTAACAGACTTTTATGGTCAAGGCCTTTTAAGGTAAACACTCTGCATCTTGAAACCAGGGCAGGAATTATTTCAAAAGAGGGATTTTCTGTTGTCGCGCCCACAAGGGTGATCAAACCTTTTTCCACATGAAAAAGAAAAGCATCCTGCTGTGCCTTGTTAAATCTATGAATTTCATCCACAAACAGAATGGTTCGTTTTTTATATAATGCCCGCCTCTCTTTGGCCTGTTCAATAATCCTGCGTATATCTTTGACCCCGGACAAGACAGCTGAAATCTGTACAAATTCAGATTTTGTTTCATTGGCAATAATGCCTGCCAGGGTTGTTTTTCCGCATCCAGGAGGGCCCCAGAGAATAATGGAGAACAATCTGTCATCTTCAATGGCTTTTTGAAGAAGGCTTCCTTTGGCAGTCAAATTTTCCTGTCCTACAAGTTCATCAAGATTTTTAGGTCGCATCATGTCGGCAAGGGGACGGCCCGGGGATGTATTCAGGTCATTTTGGGATTCAAAAAGATCCATTTTGTCTCTTTTTTAAAAAAAATTAAACTTCAAAATTATGACTTCCCCAGGTCCCGCTGCCGTTTTCTTCTGCTCTGCTCTTTTCTCTGCTTATCTTTTTTGGTAATTTGTTTTCTCTTCTTTTTAAAGATTCTTGCTTTCTCTTTTGTTTTAGCTGAAAAATCAATTTTCCCTGACTTTTCCCTGAAATAGAGCTTAATGGGCGTTAGTTTCAAAGGGATCATCTGGCGCAGCTGATTTATCAAATAACGTTTATAGGAAAAATGAACAGCCTTTGAAAAATTAACAAAACAGACAAAACACGGTGGTCTTGTGGCAACCTGTGTTGAATAGAAAAATTTTAATCTCCTCCCTTTATGCAGTGAAGGCTCTGATCTGTAAACTGCATCTTCAATAATCCTGTTTAGCACACCCGTACTGATCCTGTGACAATATTCTTTATGGATTTTTACAACTTCATCCAGAATTTTGTGGCATCTTTGTCCTGTAAGCGCAGAGATGGTAAGAGCTGGAGCATAGGATAAAAATTTTGACTTATACCTTAAATCTTTCATATATTCTCTTACATTTTTTCTCTCCTTATCAAGAAGATCCCATTTGTTTAACAGGAACATGGCTCCGCATCCTCTATCTTCTGCATATCCTGCAATGGTGATATCCTGATCTGTAACGCCTTCATCAGCATCAATAAGAATCAAAGCCACATCGCAATCATCAAGGCTTTTTAATGCTTTTAATATGGAAAATTTTTCAAGTTTCTTTGTAACCTTGCCTTTGCGCCTTATACCTGCTGTATCCACAAGGATAAATTTTCTTTTCTTATGTTCAACCATCAGCTCAATGGCATCACGTGTTGTACCGGCTTTTTCGTTGACTACAACACGCTTTTCACCAAACAGTTGATTGGCAAGGGATGATTTTCCCACATTGGGACGGCCAACAATAGCAATTTTAATCTGGTTTTCATCATCTTCTTGAGAATCATGTCCATATTCAGGCAATGCTTTAACAAGATCATCCAAAAAATCACCCACACCAATACCATGCTCTGCTGAAATTTCATAAAAATGATCAATACCCAGAGAGTAAAACTCAAAAAGATCATCATGCTGCTTATAGCTTTCTATTTTATTGATGATATAGAAGACAGGCTTGGACATTTTTCTTAAAAAATCAGCCAATTCATGGTCATAGGGAGATAAACCTGCTCTGCCATCCATGATAAAGATAAGGACATCTGCCTGATCAGCTGCAATAGTCAGCTGCTCTTTAATCTGGGAGGCAAAATAGTCATCATCTGAACTTAAAAATCCACCTGTATCGATAAGAGTAAATTCAACATCATCCCAGGCTGCATCGGCATAGTGCCTGTCCCTTGTCACACCGGGTAAATCATCAACAAGTGCTTTTCTATTGCGTATAATCCTGTTAAACAGGGTTGATTTGCCCACATTGGGACGGCCAAGAAGAGCCACAACAGGTTTCATTTTTTTTAAACCTCCAAACAATCAAAAGTCCATTAGACCACAGGTTGTTATAAAATTGATAATTCCATAACAGTTTGTGGATAATATATTGAATTATCCCTATTTTGTCCAGGAAAACAGCAAAGAACCAATGCTTAAAAAAAGAAGACTCATTGCACATAGTATAGCAATTTCAGTAGAAACATCAGAAAGAGCAGCTCCATCGTTTATTATTTTTCTCACAGCCGACAAAAAATAGGTTAAAGGCAAAATTTTTGAAACATTTTGAACCCAGGAGGATGCCCCTTCTATGGAAAACCATACTTCAGATAAAAACATCATGGGCCAGCATATAAAGTTGATAAAACCATTTGTTAACTCTTCATTTGTACCACGACATGCCAAAACCAGCCCAAGACAGACAAGACAGGTACTTCCTGCAAAAAATACAACAAAGGCATCAAAATAAGATCCATGCATATTAAAAGAAAAAATAAGATCACACCCAAACCAGACCACAAATGATGTGGCAAGTAGAATCATAACCCTGGATATAAGCTGGGCGCCAAGATATTCAAATGCTGTAACAGGTGTTGCCTTAAGCCGTTTTAATACTCCGCTCCTTCTGTATCTTACAATGACATAACCCACCCCGAAAAGTGAAGAAAACATGATATTCATGCCGATAATACCAGGGAAAAGCCAATCTATATACCGTATCTGTTTCCCATTGATCTGTTGTTTAATGATCCTTGATGCAAACATCTCATCGGGTATAATAGATTCTTTAACCACTTTTTCCATTACATACCCTTTTGGAGATGAATCACTGATCCAGTAGCGGGTTTTTGAATTTATATTTTCCAGCACAATGTCCACCTTATGATGCACAAGCCTGTCTATGGCATCATCGCGGGTTTCAAACCCAACTATTTTGATATAATCAGAGATTTTAAGCTTTTCAGGTATTTTAAGATCCTGAATCACCATCTGATCGGGCTTTATTGGGAATACACCGAGTTTGAACTCTGATTTTGAATCAGAACTGAACATCAAGCCAAAACCGGCAACAATTAAAAATGGAAACAGAATGTTCCAGCCAAAACCTGCCCTGTCCCTTATGAATTCAAAGTTTCTGGCCATAAACAAGGCCCACATTCTTTTAAAACTCATGATATTATTCTCTTAAGCTCTTGCCGGTTAATTTTAAAAATACAGATTCCAGATTCTGGGAGCCGTCTACATTTTTACAATGTTTTGCTATCAAAGTTTCAGGAGAACCCTGTTCAATGATTTGCCCTTTATCCATAATAGCAATGGTATCACACAAAGTTTGAGCTTCCTCCATATAATGGGTTGTCAGTATAATAGTCTTACCTTTTTTATTCATATCCCTTATGATTTCCCAGATATGTTTCCTTGCCTGGGGATCAAGCCCTGTGGATGGTTCATCTAAAAACATCAATTCAGGATCATTTAAAAGAGCAAGACCCAGCAATAATCTCTGGCGCTGGCCACCTGAAATTTTATTATTGAGGCTGTTTTTAATATTGTCCAGCATGCACATATCAATAATCTTATCAACAGGCAGATGTTTATGATAAAAAGAGCCAAATGTTTTTAAAGTCTCTTTAACTGTTAAATATGCAAGGAGCTCAGTATGCTGGAACTGAATCCCAATCTCCTGGTTAAAAGATTTATCCCTCTCTCCTCCCTTGTAAAGAATTTTCCCTGAATCATGGGCAATAATATTTTCCATCATCTCAACTGTGGTGGTTTTACCTGCCCCATTAGGTCCGAGAAGCCCGAAACAACAACCTTTAGCAATGGAAAGATCAATACCATTTACAGCAATCTTTCCACTAAATTGTTTCTTTAAATTTTCTACTTCAATAACATTTGTTCTGTTGATCATTTTCTAACCTGCCAAATAAAAAACAATGGGAATAATGAGAATACTGAGAATACTTGAGATTAATACAAGACTGCCGGCAAACCGTGTATTGATTCCATATCTTAAGGGTAATACAACAGAAAAAACTGCAGATGGCAGAGATGAAGCAACCAGAATAACTGTTCGTTCCATTCCAGTAATATTCAAGATTGAAGTAGCGATCCATCCGGCAATATATCCAAAAACAAACCGGAATATCAATCCGGATAATAAATGAGTATCTGCAATAAATTTTGTGTTATTCAAAGAGCAACCCATGGCAAAGATAGCCAGAGCAGGAGCACCTGCTCCACAGTAACCAAGGGCTTCTATCAGTTTTTCCGGCAGTGGAATCTCCAAAAATTTAAACAAAAAACCTGAAATAATCGCCCACAACAGTGGGGATTTTATCATCTCCCTGATTCCCTTCAGGGTGAAGCCTCCTGTTACAATGATAAGCCCCAGCGT
>CAXMTQ010000169.1:4945-5276 GCA_964196205.1 uncultured Desulfobacula sp. | reverse complement strand
CATGCCGTGGGTTTCAGCACCCAGGATATTATATCCTTTATTCATAGCTGTAGTGGCAAAGATTTTGGTCATAAATAAAATTCCCTGTCCGCCAAGACCGCTCAATACAAAATTAATGGTTTCCATATTTTTTTCTCCTTATACTTTTACAATGGCTCCTGTGGGGCAGATATCAAGACATACTCCGCATTTTGCACAGAGCACCGGATCAACTTCTGTCATTTCAGTCTCGGCGTTACGTTTCAAGGCAGGACACTCAAACCGGGTGCGGCAGAAACCGCAGTCATTACAGTCATCTGTCACCGTCACTTCAATCAGTTCAGGTATGGCC
>CAXMTQ010000169.1:0-4935 GCA_964196205.1 uncultured Desulfobacula sp. | reverse complement strand
GCGTGTCTGGCAATAATTACGGCAATCCCGCCTTCAGGATCAAGGGCATGTTTGCCTGCTTCTTTGATGATTTTAACCATATTTTTTGTATCAAATGGATCAATAACCTTGAGATAGTCAATTCCACAGCCTTTGACAATTGTTTCAAGGGCTATGGCCTTGCCTTTGCTGCCGTCCACCCGGTCTCCCTGGGTAATGGCCGGCTGCATACCTGTCATTGCTGTGATATGGTTATCCAGAATTACAAGGACAAATCTGGAATTATTGTAAACAGCATTGATCAGGCCTGTAATGCCGGAATGAAAAAATGTTGAATCTCCCATGGTGGCAATAATGGGTTTTTTAACATCGTCCTGGATATACGCATTCCAGAAGCCCGAGGCCATGGTGATACCGGCTCCCATGTCAAGAACCGTGTCTACTCCGCCAAGATTGCTTCCAAGGGTATAGCATCCGATATCAGAAGGGAAGATTGCCTTTGGAAAAGCTTTTCTGATGGAAAAAAATGAAGCCCTGTGGGGACATCCGGGACAAAGGGTGGGCTTTCTTATGGGAAGTTCCATGGAGCCTGCAAGTTCAAAAGCTTTTGCACCGCAGTCACTGTCTGATAATGGGGAAAGGTTGCAGTCTGACATGGCTTTGTTAAGCACACCTTCAATCTTTTCAGGAACCAGTTCTCCCTCCATTGGTACATGGCCGGAAAGTCTTCCAAGGGTTTTGCTCTTATCCCTTAGCATATACTCTATAACGGTATCGGTCTCTTCAATCACCAATGCTTTTTCACATGCATCCATGAATTCACTGGCCAGTTTTTCAGGGAAAGGATAGGGCGCACCCAGTTTTAATACAGGGATATCATTTCGATCATACTCTTCAAACATATCCTTGACCACACTTGAAGGAACACCGCCTGTTACAATACCAAAGGGGTATGATTTTCCCTTTTCAAGGTTGTGCATATTATAGGGTGTCAGGGTATTAAATTTTTCACTGATTTTAATATGTTTTTCATTCAAAGCTTTGTGCTGGATAAACCTGAATTTTGGAGTTGATGCCCAGCGGGTGGGCTCTTTTATAAAATCTGCTTTGGTAAGATTTTGCTCAAGTGTGTCATATTTAACATTTTGCCTTGCATGGCAGACTCTTATGGCAGGTCTAACCATCACAGGCACCTGGAATTCCTCGGAAAGTTCAAATCCAAACTTTATCATCTCCCTTGCTTCTTCAGGGCTTGAAGGATCAAGTACCGGTACCTTGCCAAGGCGTGCCATGAGCCGAGAGTCCTGTTCTGTCTGTGAAGAGTGGGGTCCCGGGTCATCACAGGAGATAATGACAAGCCCTCCTATATTACCAATATAGGCTGATGACATAAATGAATCAGCGGCAACATTCAGGCCCACCATTTTCATGCAGCAGCAGGCTCTTTTGCCGGAAATCGCAGCTGCAAAGGCATTGTCATAAGCCACTTTTTCGTTAATAGACCACTCAATACTGGTGTTCAGTTCAAAAGCTTTGGAAAACCTGACAACCTCGGGAAGGATTTCGCTGGACGGTGTCCCGGGATATGAGGTCATTACCTGGCAGCCTGCCTCGAGAATACCAAGAGCCATGGCTCCGTTTCCTAATAAAAACTCTTCTTTCATATTAAAATTCCTTTATATTATTTTCCTATAATCGTTCTTCCGATAATCATTTTTTCTATCTCTTTTGCACCTTCATAGATTTCAAGGACTTTTGCTGCCCTGTAAAAACGTTCAATATCATAATCGTCAAAATAACCGTATCCCCCGTGGAGCTGAAGAGCTTCATCAACCACTTCAACAGCAATGCGGGCAGCATACATTTTGGCCATGGCAGTCACATGGGTATCAGGCGTACCGTTATCTAACAGCCAGGCAGCTTTGTACATTATATTTCTGGCAAGTTCAACTTTTACAGCCATATCTGCAATTTTAAACTGAACTCCCTGGAAACTTCCTATGGGTTTTCCAAATTGTTTTCTCTCCCTGATATGCTTTACAGCCATATCCAGAGCACCCTGGGCAAGGCCGACACCATGGGCGCTAACATAGGCACGGCTTCTATCAAAAAATGCCATGAGCTGATGGAATCCATTACCCTCTTTGCCAAGAAGATTTTCTTCAGGAATTCGAACATCAGTGAGGTAAATGGCAGCAGTGTCAGAGCATCTAAGTCCCATTTTACCGTGCATGGGTTCACCCTTATAACCATTTCTATCAGTTTCTACAATAAATATACTGTGCTGTTTGGATCGGGGAGCCTCGGGGTTGGTTAAGGCAAAAACCAGCATGAATGTTCCCTTTGTTCCATTTCCTATCATGACTTTTGAACCGTTAAGAACCCATTCATTGCCATCTTTTACAGCTGTTGTGGAGACAGCCAGAGTATCAGATCCTGCATCAGGTTCAGTGATGGCAAATCCCATAACTGCATCCCCGGTAAAAATAGGCTCAAGCCATTTTTTGCCCTGCTCATCAGTTCCAAAAAGGATAAACTCTTCTGCACCAAATGTTAAAGAGCAAAGCTGCTGGCTGATACCGGGATCTACTTTCCAGAACTCTTCCATAACCATGGCCTGCTCAAGATAGCCAAGTCCCGGGCCTCCAAATTTTTCAGGAATGAAAAGCCCGATAAGATCAAGCTCTCTTGCTTTTTTTACAATTTCTTCAGGATATGTTTCATTTAAATCAAACTCGCGTCCCACAGATGCCATCTCTCCAAGAGCAAACTCCCTTGCAGCTTTCTGGATAAATTTTTGTTCCTTTGTTATTAAAAAATCCATTTATCTCTCTCCTTGATTAATTTATAAAGGTATATTCCCATGTCTTCTAAAGGGTGCAGGCCGGTTTTTGTTTTTCAGCATTTTCAAGCCTTTAATAATCTGGGTTCGTGTCTCAGCAGGTTCAATAACCCTGTCCACCAGCATATTGGATGCAGCATGGAATGGATTTGAATATTTATAATTATACGCTTCAATTTTCTCTTTTTTGAACGCTTCCGGGTCATCTGCCGTCTGGATTTCTTTCCTGTAAATAATATTGATGGCTGCAGCAGTATCCAGGACAACAAGTTGTGCTACAGGCCATGCAAGCATAAGATCCACAGCCATTCCAGCAGAGCACATTGCCATGACAGCACCACCATATTCTTTTCTTAATGCAAGGGTTATTTTGGGTACAGTTGCTTCTGCATAGGCATAAAGCATTTTAGCCCCATGCCGGATAATCCCTGCCCGTTCCTGGTCAACTCCGGGAAAATATCCGGGTACATCCACAAGATTTACCAGAGGAATATTAAAACAGTCACAAAACCTGATAAATCTGGCTGCCTTGTCAGAGGAGTTAAAATCCAGGCATCCTGCCTTAATGGACGGCTGGTTGGCAACGATTCCAACACTGTTCCCGTCCATGCGTGCAAGTCCTGTAATAATATTGGGTGCAAATTCAGGCAGAATTTCTAAAAATTCACTGTTATCCACTATTTCAGTAATAACCTCATGCATATTATAGGCTCTTTTAAACTCTGCAGGTACAATATCAGTTAAATTGGTGTTTTTTCTTTCCAGGTCATCATCACAGGGGTATGAAGGTGGATTCTCTTCATGATTGGATGGTAGAAAACTCAAGAGATATCGTATGAGTTTTATGCTCTCTTCATCTGTTTTAGTTACAAAATGAGCCTGCCCTGTAATTCTGCTGTGAATATCAGCACCGCCAAGTTCCTCAAGAGTTACTGTTTCACCTGTAACATCATGAATAATCTTTGGGCCGGTAATAACCATCTGGCTTTGGTTTTTCACCATGATGATAAAATCTGTCAATGCAGGTGAATAGACAGCAACTCCGGCACACGGTCCCATAATACAGGAAATCTGCGGGATAACCCCGGAAGCAGCAGTGTTCCTCAAAAACATTCCTGCAACATTTTTGGAAGCAAAAAAGCCTTCATGAAGTCTTCCTCCTCCTGAATCATTCAGACATATCAAGGGAGCCTTGACTTTCAAAGCCTCATCCATGATCCTGCAAATCTTTTGACCATGAATAGTGCCGACTGATCCTCCAAGAACGGTTGCATCCTGTGCATAGGCAAACATTGTCCGGCCATCAACAGTTCCAAATCCTGTAACCACACCGTCTCCGGGCACCTTTCTTTTATCCATGCCAAAATCAATACACTGACTTTCAGCCAGATCATTCAGCTCCACAAAACTGCCTTTATCAAACAAGAGGTCAAGCCGTTCCCTTGCTGGTAATTTTCCCTTTGAACGATGGCGGTCCATTGCTTTTTCGCCGCCCCCCATGATTGCTTTTTGTTGAAGATCCTTTAATCTTTTAAGTTCTTCAGGATGTGTTTTTGCAGTCATTATATTTGCCCTTATCTTATCAAAATCTTAAGTTACTGGATACTATTATAAAACAAATAATTGTATACTGTATACAATTATCCAATGTCAATCATTATTTTATAAATTTGGTTGCGCTTTTAAAGAAGAAATTCGTGTTCTTCTATTTTCCCTTTTTAAGTTTTTATGGGAAAATAAGTTTATCAAGAATAAGACCGTAAAAGTACGTTAGATTATCAGAGCCAGGATTGTCCAGTGAAAATACCCATCCCAGATGGGCGGCACATCCAGTGCATGCCCCTATTTTCCAGGAATAACCTGGAAACCATGTAAACTCAGATGAAGAGTCAGAGACAGGAACACACCCTTCAGCTTTAGTAAAGCAGCCGATTTCAAATACTTGTCCATGGGGATTTGCAAAGGCATGTGAAAAAGAGTTGTTGACCATGATCCGATGAAAAGGTCTGGTTACGGCATTGTTGCACAGACGGCAGATCACCACCTCTTCTTCTTCTGAAACGGGATCTGCAGCCTCTTGTATCTCAATATCAGTTTTGTCTTTGCAAACAGTA
>CAXMTQ010000168.1:0-5337 GCA_964196205.1 uncultured Desulfobacula sp. | reverse complement strand
ACTTCTTGTGGGTGTATCAGGAGATAGAGCTGTTGCTGTGAAAGGTGATCCCAAGTGTTCTGTCAACAAAGGTCTGTGCTGTGTAAAAGGATATCATTCTGTACAAATTCTATATGGAAAAGACAGATTTAAAACCGCCTATGTCAAAAAAAATGGTAAAATGGTTCCAACTCCCATTGAAGAAGCCTTAGATCTTGTGGCACAAAAGATGAAAGAATCCATAGAAGAAAAAGGCAAAGATGCAGTTTCCATGTACGGATCAGGTCAATGGTCTATTCCAGACGGATATGCTGCTTCAAAATTTTTCAAGGGATGTCTCGGAACTAATAATGTAGAAGCCAATGCAAGGCTCTGTATGGCAAGTGCGGTTACAGGATGTCTGACCACTTTTGGTCTTGATGAACCCATGGGATGCTATGAAGATATTGATAATGCAGACGTTTTTATTACATGGGGAAACAATATGGCAGAAATGCATCCTGTCCTGTTTTCCAGAATGCTTGCCAATAGAAAATCAAAAACAGATGTTAAAATCATTGATTTAACCACCCGCTCAACTCGTTCAAGCCAGGCTGCTGATAAATCTTTTATCTTCAACCCACAGTCTGATTTAGCCCTTGCCAATGCCATCTGTTATGAAATTATAAACAATGGATGGGTAAATGAGGATTTTGTCTCAAAACATGTCTCTTTTCATAA
The DNA here is from genome assembly GCA_964196205.1 of uncultured Desulfobacula sp. Taxonomy (GTDB): domain Bacteria; phylum Desulfobacterota; class Desulfobacteria; order Desulfobacterales; family Desulfobacteraceae; genus Desulfobacula. Next base: position 4,638 of record CAXMTQ010000168.1, on the reverse strand, counting down.
AGGAAAAACCAATATTGGCTATGGTACCGAGGATCATTTTAAATTTAAAGATAAAGCAGAAACTGTTGATTTTGAAGCTTTAAAAACCTTTCTTGAAGATTACACACCGGAACTTGCAGAAAAAATCTGCGGGGTATCAGCTAAAAACATTAAATATATTGCTGCCCTTTATGGTGATCCTGAAAAGAGAGTGACCTCTTTCTGGACCATGGGCATGAATCAGCATACCAGAGGTACCTGGATCAACAATCTGGTTTATAATATTCATCTTCTGACAGGTAAAATATCATCGCCCGGCAACAGCCCGTTTTCTTTGACAGGCCAGCCAAGTGCCTGTGGTACTGTAAGAGAGGTCGGCACCCTTACCCATAAACTCCCCCATGGTGTTGTAATGAAAGAGGGAGCAAGGAAAATGGCTGCTAAAATCTGGGGTGTCCCGGAAAGCAATATTGATCCTAAACCTACTTATCATACAGTTGAAATGTTCAGGGCTCTTGATCGAGGTGAGATCAATTTTATGTGGATTCAGGTTACCAACCCCATGGTGACAATGCCCAACCTTAAACGTTATCGCGACGGTGCAAAAAAAGATGGCCGCTTCATTGTTGTATCGGAAATATATCCAACCCCCACATCAGATGTCGCAGATGTTATTTTACCATCTGCCCTGTGGGTGGAAAGAGAAGGATTCTTCGGCAATTCTGAAAGACGCACCCAGCATAATGCACAATTGGTTCCCAAGCCTGGTGAAGCCATGTGTAATACCTGGCAGATCATACAGGTGGCAAGACGTCTTGGTTTTGAAAAACAGTTCCCATGGAGCCAGGAAACCTATATTGAGGAGATCTGGAATGAGTATATCCAGTTTCATGATTCTCCAAAACATCGTATGGCTCCATATAAAGAATTGACAACACGCTCGGGAATTCAATGGCCGTATGTTGACGGCAAAGAGACCCGCTGGAGGTATAATGGCAAATATGATCCGGCCTGCCAGGATGACACCTTTGATTTTTATGGTAAACCTGACCACAGAGCATGGGTCTGGCTGCGTCCCTATGAGCCTGCAGCAGAAGCACCGGACAGTGAATACCCATTCTGGCTTAATACGGGCAGAGTGCTGGAACACTGGCATACAGGCTCCATGACCAGAAGAATTCCCATCCTTCACAAGGCAGTTCCTGAATCCTATGTGGAAATCAATCCAAAGGATGCCATGGCTCTCGGGGTTGTTGAAGGTAGCAAAGTTAAAATATCTTCAAGAAGAGGATCTTTGATAATGAAGGCCAATATCAACGGTCGCGGGAATCCACCCACTGGAATGGTGTTTGTACCTTTTTTTGATGAAAGTCTGCTGATTAATGAGGTGACTTTGGATGCTTTTTGTCCCATATCCAAACAGCCGGATTATAAAAAATGTGCAGTAAAACTGGAGAAAGTCTGATGGGAAAACCAGAAAATAAAGCAGATCACAATTTAGATCCCGGATCAGGTAATAAATCAAAGAAAAAATTGGGGAAAATATTTCTCTTTTTTGCTTTAATTTGTGTCATTGCATTGCCAATCATTATTTTCCAGGCTTTTTCTGTTAAGACAGAAGAGGTTATGGCAAAGATGAACGCTGCTCCGATTTCTGATTTTGACCATAATGCCAAACAGCTTTTTAATGCGTATGACAGTACAACATTCTCTTATATGGAGGGAGTTTCTACATCCCGCACTCTCAATTATTATTATTCTTTACGTCAATATCCTGGTTCTCCACCTTTTCTGCCCCATGATCTTGTGGATGAAAAAGGTGTTGAACTTGAATGCCTCTCATGCCATGAGCGGGGTGGATTTGCACAGACCATGAACAAATTTACACCGGTGACACCCCATCCCCAGCATACCTATTGCGGACAGTGCCATTTAAAGGAAGTTACAAAGACACTTTTTGAGGATAATGAGTGGGTCAGTGTTCAGCCGCCCGTTCTTGGAAGATCGGCTCTGGCAGGATCACCCCCGCCCATTGCACATCCTCTTCAAATGAGAGAAAATTGTATTGCATGCCATGTCGGGCCTGGCACCGTGGTTCCCATCAGGGTGGAACATCCCATGAGGGGTAATTGCAGGCAGTGTCATGTGCCAGAACAGGTAAAAGAGCTGTTTACCAGAAATCCAAAGTGATGAATAAAAGAAGGAGTGGCATGAAAAATCCAATAATTAAAAAATTCCTTTTTTATATTATACTGTTTTGTATTCTTCCGGGAATTTTCGCTCTTTTTTCAGCAGTGGCAGTCTTGTCAAGCGAGCAGGGAGTGGCATCCAGAGTTAAAAAAGCCACAACAAAAATTAATAATACAAAACAGGTTAAAGCCAGCATACCAATGCCGAAAAACAGTGTTAAAGTGATGGTGGAATATCAAGGTGGAAAATTTTTCACCGAGGCACGAAAGAGTGAAATAAAACGTTTTAAATGCAGCTCATGTCACAATGGTCAAAAAGTTCCTATACAGAATGCTGCTGATATATCCCATTCGGATATCAGGATAGTTCACGGGGATAAAGATAACCTTTTAACCTGCAACACCTGTCACAATCCAGATGACAGGGATTTTCTCATATCAAGCAAGGCGGATAAAATTGATATGGATCATGCCTATGATATGTGCGGCCAGTGCCACTTCAGGCAAAAAAAGGACTGGATAGGTGGTGCCCATGGCAAACGTGTTACTTACTGGGCAGGCGAGAGAGTGGTAAAAAATTGTACATCCTGCCATGATCCGCATTCTCCGAAATTTAAGAAACAATGGCCTGTAACATATTCTGTTCCGCTAAAATAGATAGGATAATCTTATGGATTCTGATAAAAAGAAAAAAATTGATCGCAGAACCTTTCTAAAAGGAGCAGCATCTGTGGCCATTGCCGGCAGTGCCACAGCAACCATCGGCTGCAAAGGCAAAGGACTTTTAGATAGCACCGAAACCTTTGCACTTGAATTTCAGGAATACTTTAAAAAGCACTACCGTCTGATGACAAAAAACGAGAGGGCCAAGACAGTTGCCCGGCTGGAAAAACTCGCAAAAATCAAACAAAATTCTATTATAAATATTGAAACAACAGAACCTGAACAAAATGTATTATATGGGTATGCATTCAATGTCACCCGGTGTGAAGGATTCATGGAGTGTGTACAGGCCTGTGTTAAAGAAAATAATCTGGATCGCAAATCCAATACCCAGTATATCAGAATTTTTGAAATGGAGAATGGTCAGATGTCTCCGGATCAGGGAGATGGTAAATATTTTCATAAGGTACCAGTTGAGGGGCATTTTTATATGCGAGAATCCTCCCTGCGTAAAGGCATGTCCGACCAAAGCCACCTGGCAGGAGCCGGACGGCATTGTTGTTATCGATTATGACTGGTGCATTGGATGCAGGTACTGCATGGCAGCATGTCCTTACTGGGGAAGAAGATTTAACTGGAACCAGCCTGAAGTACCCAAAAATGATGTGAATAAAGAGCAGCACTATCTGAGCAATAGGAAACGGGTGAGAGGAATGATGGAAAAATGTACTTTCTGTCTCCAGAGAAGTCGAAAAGGAAAACTCACAGCATGTGCAGAAGCCTGTCCAACCGGTGCCAGAGTATTTGGCAACCTTTTAGACCCGGACAGTGAAATCAGGTTTGTACTGGAAAATAAAAAAGTTTACAGGCTTAAAGAAGACCTTGGTACAGACCCCAAGTTCTGGTATTTTATCGATTAAAAGTTTTAAGGATAATAATATGAATGAAAAGCAGTCACAAAAAGGATTTTTTACCTTTGCCAGAAAAGCCATAATCTGGAATCTGTCTGGTTCAATAGGATACCAGCTTTTTCTTGGCATCCTCATGTGTCTTATGCTGGTAGGTGTTTACGGTTATATTATACAATTTAACACTGGCCTTGCTGCAACCAATATGTCAAATATTGTTTCCTGGGGGTTTTATATCTCCAATTTTACATTTCTGGTAGGTGTGGCTGCTGCTGCAATAATGCTTATTCTGCCGGCATATATTTTCAATGATAAAGATCTTCATAAAGTAGTCATAATCGGTGAAGGTGTAGCTGTAGGTGCCATTATAATGTGCTTGCTCTTTGTATTTGTTGATCTTGGAAGACCATTACAATTCTGGCACCTTATCCCTGTTATCGGCCAGCTTAATTTCCCAAGTTCCATACTGGCCTGGGATATAATTGTACTAAACGGCTATCTGGCGCTCAATGCGTTAGTACCGGCATATATATTGTATTGCCACTTCAATTTTAAAGAGCCAAAGGCAAAATACTACAAACCCTTTGTATTTCTTTCCATTGGCTGGGCTGTGGCTATTCACATGGTTACTGCATTCCTTTACCAGGGGCTTCCTGCAAGACCCTTCTGGAACAATCCACTCTTAGGACCCAGATTCTTGGCATCTGCTTTTGCTGCAGGGCCTGCTCTTATCTCCCTGGTACTTCATATTATAAATTCAGCCACAGATTATAAAATTGATATTAAAATTTTTAATAAACTGAGAATTATCATTGTATCAGCCGCCGTTATTAACCTTATCATGCTGTTTTCAGAAATTTTTAAGGAATTTTATTTTCCCACCCACCACAGCATGTCTG